>NZ_JBQWIE010000038.1:0-33957 GCF_056745525.1 Parasediminibacterium sp. HNIBRBA5674
ATTACGTTGTAAACATATAAGCTATTCAAAAAGCATTACCTGTGGTTTTCCCCGAAATCAACGGGATTTTTCCCATGGAAAAATGGGAAAAACCCCATTTATTAAATTTTACTATTAGCTGTTAAAGAAGGTACTTTCTAAAATATACCAGTTTTAATAGGCTGTAAACATATAGCTACATTTACTACTTCGCAATACCTAGTGTTAGGTATTTTTTAAATAAGTACACTACGTTTTACAATAGGCATTTTGTTTTTTATGGTACAAAGTGCGGTCATGGCTATCGTTTTAAGTAATGGGCAAAACATTAAAAGAACAGAACCCAAGTAAGCAACTAATATGTACAAACGAAATTTGAAACACCTCTCATACACTGAATTCTACCTATAAAGTATTACTTGCGAAATTTATACGCTTTGTTATAATAGCCCATTTTAGAACGTAGCATAACTAGTATAAAAAAACCCCAAACCATTTGACTGATTTAAGGCTTTTTACGGTATTTGTCTACCGCCCCAGTGGTACTATAGATACGGTATGTTGCGCAGGGGTGTTTTAATGGCTAATGCACTTTCATAAATGTGATAGCCATAAAGTCTATTAAAAAATGGCAGATCATCAGCACTTTAAGGTTGCGGTATTGCTGGTAGTAAATGGCAAATATTAACCCAATAATAACTGGCCCTAGTACATTGGTAATAGTACCGTAGCCAAAATGTAAACCACCAAACATTAGTGCCGAGATAATAATAGACCATACTTTGCTACCTGTTATGGCTTCAAGCCTTGGCATTAAATAACCTCTAAACAAAAGTTCCTCCATAATACCAGCTGTAAGGCAAGTAAATATTAGCAGCAACTTGTGTGCACGCATATACAACACCATATCTTTTAGCCTAGCACTTTGCTGATGAATACCTGCTAACGATAAGATGGCATTAATAATAACGGCACAAATACTTATGGCGAAGTAAATAGTGATTATGGCTAGCAAATAATGCCATATGGTGCGTTTTGTTTCTTGCCAAGGCAAAAAGAGTTGCTGTTCTATTTTAGTTGCATACCAAAACACAATGCCTACACTTAGCCACATAAGCCCTCTAGAAAAATAGCCGCCTAAAAAGAAGTTTGGCACAAAAAGCATGTTGAGCAATATAGCCGTAAGTGGTACAAGCAAGCAAAGTGCAATGCCTATAATAGTCTGTTGTTTATTGGTAACAATAAAGGTCATAAAGTCGGGGTAACAATTTGTTATTTAATAATGGCTAGCACATCTTCATCGTCTTCTATATTGTGCATTTCACGAAGTATTTGAGGGTAGCGCCATGCTACACGTGCGCTTGTTGGTTTTACTGAGAAGCGTTTTGGGTTTGGTAAGCAGGCAATAATCATGGCGGCTTCTTGGCGGCTTAGTTGCTTGGCGCTTTTGCCAAAATACAGCTGCGCAGCAGCTTCAATACCAAAAATACCTGGCCCCATTTCTATGGTGTTTAAATACACTTCTAGTATACGCTTTTTGCCCCAAATCAATTCTATCAATAAGGTAAAATAGGCTTCTGGTACTTTGCGTACGTACTTTAATACGCCACCACCGCCAAACAAGAATACATTTTTAGCCGTTTGCTGTGTAATGGTACTTGCAGCAGCACCAAGTGGTAGCTTTTTCTTTTTACCTTTTCGTGGCTTAAAGCTTTTCTCTATCGCATCTAAATCAAAACCGTTGTGGTCGGGGAAAGTTTGGTCTTCACTAGCAATGGCAGCGAGTTTTACATTGTACGAAATCTCATCCCAGCTTGCATAATCTCGCTTTAAACCATAGTTAACACCATTAGTAATTTGTGTGATGGTAATAGGTGGCATTACCCAACGGCAAATAATTAGGTACACTAAAGACGACACAAACATGATGAGTAATGTACGCTTGGTAAAGCGCCAAATACGTTTGCCCCAAGATGGTTTTGCTGTTGCGTTTTTTGCCATAACACTTTATTGCTACGAATTACGGTGAAATGCTTGAAACTTGCTACAGCATTGGTAATTTTAGGGCGCAACAACATGATTTGAGCTAAATAGCTGGTACTTTTTACCAAGAATATAGGTGTCTTTATGTGTACGATTTAGCAATGTACCTATTGCAAAAATGCCTGCGGCAATACCTAAGCGAGTGCCATTATCAGTAGAAAAAATGGGCTCATTTTTACCAATACCGTTGATGACATTTAGACTAATATAACCTGCGCTACCTATTTGCAACAGCGTGCCATTAGTTAAAAATGCTAAGCCATCAGAAGTTTTAGGCAACGCATAAATTTCGTTAAGGTGAATTTTAAATAAGCCAAAACGTACCGTATCTACTGTAGGCAAGCCGAAGTAATTGGCTACTTGTCGAATAGCCATTTGGTCTATAAACAAGCTATCTTCTTTTATGCGTTTTATGCGTCCTTCTATCCATTGTTTGTTGCTTAGTTGTAAGCGTATATAACTTGTAGGAAAAAACGTTTGAATAGTTTGGTTACGTTTACGCAGTACTACAAAACCCTGCTGTGCATTGGCTTGTATATAAATAGTGGTAAAGATTAGTAAGAAGAGTAGCCTCATAGCCTATTTGGTATATGGCATGAAGATAGCGATATGCCATTGGCGAAAGCTTGCTTATTTGTTAAAAAACAGTTGCTTTACTATCAAAAACAAACCAAAAACTACCATTAATGCACCTACTATTTGGTTAATAAGGTGGAGGTTTTTTTGTGTCAGTTTGGGTTTTAAAATGCCAGCCAATTTTACCTTCAAAATATCGGTACACAATACAGTAAGTAAGCAAGTACCGTACACGATAAAACGGTATCTGTAAGGGTGTAATTCATTAGCAGCATCTGCAATAATAGTGGCGCTCCATGCAAACCAAAATAAAAATATACCTGGGTTTAAAATATTAATGATATAACCTGTTGCAAAAATGCCAGCCAAGTCTCTTTTACTTAGTACGCTAGCTTCTAACGTAGGATCTTCATGCGGTTCTTTCTTAAAAAAGTAGCTGTAAATGCCTAAGCCTATTAAAAAACAACCACCTACTAATGCTATCATTTTTTGGTGGCTGAGCGCTTCTTGAAAAAAGCTACCGAAGAAATTGCAAATAACCACCACGCTTATATCGCTTAAAGAGATGCCTGCGATAAACGCATAGCCAGCTTTGTGACCATTATTAATACTTTGCTTAATAATAGCAAAAATGACTGGGCCCACAGAAACCCCCAATAAAATGCCTAGAATGATTCCTTTAATAAAGCCTGCCAACATGCACAAAAGTTATAGTGGCTAAAGGTAACCATCATTGGTATATTTCTATTGTTGAAATTGCAGAAAAATTGGATAAAAATACTTTAAAGGTAGTTTTATGTAGTTTTACAAATTGATTTTACCCCCACAATCTACGTTGATGAATGAAATTGCTTTTTTGCCCCACGAACAGTGGGCGCAAATTCTTGTACCTAACTGTACAAGAACGAAGAAAAAATATGCAGTGTCTAACTTAGGCAGAATTATAAGTTATACAAATACCATAAGCGATGGAAAATTGATAGCTAAAAATAGTACTAATAAATGGGCTGCTGAACTAACCATACAAACTTCAGAAAGCAAGATTCGGCTAAAGGTACATAAGCTAGTGGCGCAGTATTTTCTACCAAAACCCCCAGAAAATTTTACTTATGTAATACATTTAGATAAAAACATAGCAAACAACAACGCAAATAATTTAATGTATGCAAATTACAACATGTATTTGCAACACATAGGTGGTAAAAGCGTTACGAAACAATACCCATTAAAGTTATTTGCTGGAGAGATTGTTAAAATAATAGACGAGCCGTTTAAACTAAAAAAATATGCTATAACTAATTTTGGAAGGCTTATCAGTTTCCAATCATTAATAGAAGATGGGGTAATTATTGATGGATCGATACACAAAGAAGGCTACAAAATTTGGCGCTATAAAATTGATAATAAATGTAAACACAAGCTTATTCATAGGTTGGTAGCAGAAAATTTTTTACAAAAACCAACCGAAGCGCACAAATTTGTAATTCATTTAGATCATAATAAGATTAACAACAATGTACATAATTTACAATGGGCTACCCAAGAGGATGTTACTTTACATAGTGGCACAAACGAAACTGTAATACAAAAAAGAAAAAATACGACTACAAGTTTTATGATACGAGGTAGAGGCGCAAAACTTACTACTGGCAAGGTAATGTTGTTAAAAAAAATACTTCAAGAACCTAATAACCCAACTAGAAAACGTTTGATTGCCAAGCAGTTTGGCATTTCTCCAATGCAACTTTTTCGTATTCAAACTGGTGAAAATTGGGGCTGGTTAAAGGAATCTATTTAACATAATCATCTTTCGATTAACGAAAATTAAGCATCGCTACATAATTAGTGCTTGTATTTAGCCCATTTCGTAAATGGCATTTGTTACTTTTGCTGTAGTTAAATATTCAGTTATGATTAAAACAGGTAATCCCATCATTAGTATATACACAGAGATGACGCCTAACCCAGAAACAATGAAGTTTGTGGCTAACAAATTATTGTACCCTGGTAAAAGCATCGATTTTGCTGATGAAAGCTTAGCTGGTCCTTCACCTTTGGCTAAAGAACTATTTAGTTTTCCTTTTATAAGAAGCGTATTTATTGCTAGTAATTTTATCACCCTTACCAAAACTTCTGACACAGAAGATTGGCAAGATGTAATACCTACCATTAAGCAATTTTTAAAAGATTACTTAGAAAATGGTGGTGTAGTGGTAAATGACGATGAAGTAGCTAAAACCAAACAAGAAGCTACTAACACCGTAAGTGCAGATGATGATGACATAGTAAAACGTGTAAAAGAATTGCTAGAAAACTACGTAAAACCAGCAGTAGAAATGGATGGCGGTGCTATACAGTTTAAAAGCTACAACGATGGTATAGTAAACTTGATGTTACAAGGTAGTTGTAGCGGTTGCCCATCTAGCATGATTACTTTAAAAGCTGGTATTGAAGGTATGATGAAACGTATGATACCAGAAGTAAAAGAAGTGGTAGCTGAGGCTGAATAAACGAATTTGTTGTGATGGTTGAATATTGAAGGCATCTCTGTAATTAGAGGTGCTTTTTTAATGCCTATAACTTACGGCAAGCTGGCTAATGTTGCTTTTTTATTTGCCTTTTTGGCTTTCATATCTGCCAATACTTTGTCTAAAAATATGGCACCGCCGATGCTCCAATACCAACCATCGAAATTGTTTTTTAAATCACTCTCAAAAATAGTTTTACGTAAGCCCGTCATAGCGTTAATACCTACATAAGTTAAAAAATGCAGGCCCTTAATATCTGGTACTTTAAAGTTGAAAGAGATACCAGCACCAGCGGGTACAAAATCTTGTTTGTCTTCTACACTTACTATAGTTGCAGGTCTATTACCATTGCGTTTGCTATTGGCAGAATCTAAAACAGCTTTTCCGTAACCTATTTCAAATACTAAGCTCATTTCTACTAATTGCTTTCTAAACAAGTAGGGCTCGTAATACACTGTACCAAAGTATAGCTTGCGTTGCAACTTACTAGTAGGATTTCCAAAACGGTCCGTTCTTACAATGGTAGTATCTTGGTTTAAAAAATAACCACCAATGCCTACTTTGAATTTATCGTTTACTATAACACCTATACGGTAACCCCAAATGTTTACGTCCTCTTTGTTGATAAAAGAAAACCGCTGGTCAAAATCGGTGGTTGGTTTAAGCGATAGTTTTTGTTTTTGAACAGGCATTAATGGTTTTACACTATCCTGAGCCACAACGCTATTGCATGCGCACAACATTGCGGCTGCAAACAATATCAATAAAAATGTGATGTGGCTATAATATTTCATTCAAATAGTTTATTCTCTTTGATTAGTACACTTATTGAGGCGCACAACCCTGTAAATGCTGCTTATAAATGCTTTTTAAGAATTAGGGCTTTTACAGTATCTATCTTTAAATCTTTACCTTGCTTGATAGCATTGCTACTTGGCTGCACTAGCACATCTGGCAAAACACCTCTGCCGTCTTGTTGCCTACTACTGTCTATTACCAACCGATATAATGGCAATATTACACGTAATTTACTATTAGGTAAAATTACTGTGGGTAAAAACATGGCTGTATTGCCATAATAACCACCACCACTTTCTTCGCCTACTATGGTAACGTTTTTCTGACCCTTTAAGTTGCTTGTAAATAACGTTGCTGCCGAAAAGCTTAAACCGCCCTGCAACACATAAATATTACCATCAAAATGATTTTTTGTTGAAGGCTTTGATATTTTTCTTTCCTCTGCTTGTTTGTGATACCTGCCATCTGCTTTCTTTTTACTAAACAAGTGCATGGGTAACCATAAAAAGTACGACTGCGGTATGTATTTTTTGTACTTGATATTACTGGTTACAGCAGCAATGGTGTCGCCTGTTTTAAATGGTTTGTCTACAAAATACTTGGTTAAAAAAGTGCTATTTTCAAGCTTGCCGCCTGTATTGTCTCTTACATCTATAATGATGTTTTTAACGCCGCTTATTGCAAGTGTTTTTACGCTCTTTCTAAAAAATGATTTTAGCCTGCCGCTAAATATGCCTACATGTAGCAAGGCTGTGCTGTTGGCGGTATCGATACTTAAAGAACGCCTAGCTAATAACTGCGCTTGCCTTTGTTGATGTTTACTTGGCTCTTTAGCAATTGGTGGTGCAGCCGTTGCAGGCTTTGCGGTTGTATCTTTTGCAGTAACTACTTTTTTTGCAGGCAAAAAGTTTTTTACCGTTGCAGTTTTAGCTTCGCCTTGCGGGTTAATATAATCTACTTTATAAACGCTATCTATACCAAAAGCTAGCTTATACCAACTAGGAAAATTGCTGCTAATTACTTGACTTTTAAAACTGTTACTATTACCATCGGTACTAATCAATGGAAATATTTTATCCATTAATTGTTGTGTATTTCTACCATTAATGGCGGTAATAATAGTGCCTCGTTTAAACGTTGAATCTCTTGGAAAAAAACTACCCAACACCACCATACTATCGCCCCATGTTTTTATAGACAATGGAAAGCAAGGATAGCGATGTTGTTCTATTACCTTAGAATAATTCTTAGAAAATCTAACAGCTGTGTGACCGCATTTTATTTGGCTAATTACACTAGCAACTTTATTTCTAAAAGCTGTTTCAGTAAGTGAGTCTTTAATAGAATTAATAGCAGCAGAAAACGCAGCATCAAGTGTATCTTTTGGTATGTACCAATACAAGCTAGGATGATTGGCTTCTAGTATTTTTTTCAGCAGCACCACATCTTGTTGTAGCTGTGATGCTGCTGTTTTTTGGTTAAACTGGTAATGCCTTATTTTAGATGATGTGCAAGCTGTAAATACACAAGCCAAAGCGATGATACTTACTAAACGTTGCTGCATACAAATGTTGAGATGATTAAAAATTTACAAAAGCTGATAGCTATTTTACAAAAGCATTCCAGCCTTGTGCTGTAATTGGGTGTGTGTTGCCACCTTTGGTTTGAAATTTACAACCTTCTTCAATATCTGTCATGTAACCTATTACGGCTATCTCTTCATTTAACGTTATTTTATCGTAATCTTCTTGCTTTAGGGTAAATATTAGTTCGTAATCTTCACCACCACTAAGGGCGCAAACGGTAGGGTCTAAGCCAAACTTAAAAGCAGCCTTACGTGCAGCATCGTGTATTGGTAATTTCTCTTCGTAAATGTTACAGCCAAGATTGCTTTGTCTGCATAGGTGTAAAATTTCGCTACTTACACCATCACTTACATCCATCATAGAGGTAGGTACAATATCGTTTGCGGCAAAAAAATCAATGATATCTTTTCTTGCTTCTGGTTTTAATAATCTACCTACAATATAATCTTCACCTTCTAGGTCTGGTTGAATTTGTGGGTTTTCTAGGTAAATTTTCTTCTCTCTTTCCATCAGCGTTAAGCCCAAAAATGCACCACCAACATCACCGCTTACGCAAATTAAATCGCCTTTTTGTGCAGTGCTACGTTTTACAAATTTGTCTGACGCCACCTCACCAATGGCTGTTACAGAAATGATAAACCCTTTTTGAGAAGAAGACGTATCGCCACCAATTAAGTCTACACCATGCTTTTCACATGCAGCATAAATGCCTTCATAAAATTCATCTAATGCCTCTAGGCTAAAGCGGTTACTAATGCCTATGCTTACCGTAATTTGAGTAGGCATGGCATTCATAGCGTAAATGTCACTTAGGTTTACCATTACACTTTTGTAGCCAAGATGCTTTAAAGGTGTGTACATTAAATCGAAGTGAATACCTTCTATTAATAAATCGGTAGTGATTACTGTTTGCTTACCAAAATGATCTATCACCGCAGCATCATCACCAACGCTTAAAACGGTAGATGCATTGTGTGTTTCGAAGTTTTTGGTAAGGTGTTCTATTAGGCCAAATTCGCCCAAACTGCTTATTTCGGTTCTAGTATTTTCTGACATAAATTCAAATTTTCTTATGCAAAAGACATTTCATTTTGCAATGTGTATTTGCTGCATAGCGATATGAACGTACAAGTGAGTGACACAACCGAAGCTTTATAGTACTACAAAAGCTGGTTACATAAAAATCACCTCATACTACAAATTACCACCGTTTACTACCATTTGTAAATCAGCGTGAATATGGCTGTTGGTAGCAATAATGCCTGGCTGATAAGGATTGTAATAATTGCCTTTTAAATCAGTTACTTTACCGCCTGCTTCTTCTACTATTAAAAAGCCGGCTGCGCTATCCCAAGCTTGCAGTTTGTGCTCGTAAAAACCATCGAAACGGCCACAAGCCACCCAACATAAATCTATAGCAGCGCTACCAAGGCGCCTTACAGGTATGCCATTGCGAATCAATTTTTCAAACACTTGCAAAGGACCATTTGGCTCGTCTAAATAGGTGTAAGGAAAACCAGTAACCAAGCAGCTTTCAGCTAGTTTTTCTTTTTTACTTACATGAATTTTTTTACTGTTTAGTGTAGCGCCATAGCCACGTTGTGCAAAAAAGAATTCGCCAATGAAAGGGTTGTAAACTGCACCCATTTCCATTATACCATCTTTTTCTAAACCAATACTTACGCAACAAATAGGTATCCCATTGGCAAAATTTACAGTGCCATCAATGGGGTCAATAATCCATTTATACTCGCTGTTTTGTTCTATAGCACCAGCTTCTTCACTTAAAATAAAATGGTCGGGATAATTGGCTTTGATGATAGCAAAAATGGCTTCTTCACTTTTAAAATCGGCCTCTGTAACTAGGTTATTGATGCCTTCTTTGTTAGAGATGGTAAATTGCTTATCAAAATAGTCTTTCATTACTGCAGCACCTGCCTGTGTTGCATCTAGTAAGGTTTGCTTTAAACTCATGCTGCAAAAATAACCGTTGCGTAGGTTGTATTTTAAAATGATTTGTACATATTTGGAAACTGGGCTTTAAAAATCGTACTTCGCAATTATGTGGCCATGCGTAATCGGGTAATTGGTGATGGATTTTTCACCATAAATCATGAATCATAAATCACAAATTGATTAATGCTTGTTTCTATAATTATAGTTAACTACAACGTAAAATATTTTCTAGAACAATGCCTTAACTCGGTATTAAGGGCTACAGAAACTATTGAGGCTGAAGTATTTGTGGTAGACAATAACTCTACCGACGGCAGCTTACAATATTTAGAGCCTAAATTTCCTACTGTTCATTTTATAGCCAACGAACACAACGAAGGCTTTGCAAAAGCCAATAATAAAGCCTTGCAATATTGTAATGGTGATTATATTTTATACCTCAATCCAGATACTATTATTTGCGAAAATTGTATTCAGCGTTGCGTACAGTTTTTTGAAACAAACGCAGATTGTGGTGGTTTAGGCATAAGAATGATTGATGGCAGTGGGAACTTTTTACCAGAAAGTAAACGGGCTTTTCCTTCGCCAAGGGCTTCTTTTTTTAAGCTTACTGGCTTAGCAAAATTATTTCCACATTCAAAGCTATTTAACCAATACGCATTGGGCCATTTAGATGAATACAAAAACCATGAGGTAGATGTATTAGCAGGTGCATTTTTAATGAGCCGCCGCCACATTATTGAAGCCTGTAAAGGGTTTGATGAGATATTTTTTATGTATGGTGAAGACATAGACCTAAGCTATCGCATACAAAAAGCTGGCTATAAAAACTACTATTTGTCTGACATAAGCATTATTCACTTTAAAGGCGAGAGTTTAAAAAAGGGTAGTAGTAATCATGTTAAAATGTTTTATGGTGCTATGAGCACTTTTGTACTGAAACATTTCGGCAAAAGCAAGGGCGCACTATTTGCCAATGGCATACAACTCGCCATTTTACTAAGAGCTGCGATAGCGTTTTTAAAACGTGGTTATAAAAAAATAGGCTTACAAATTTTAGATGCCATAACTATTGTTGCCTCGTTATTTTTTGTAGAAAATTGTTGGGTACACTTTGAACGTAACGGTCAGCCATTTACACAAGCTGCTGAACCGTATTTTATTATTGGCTTTGCAACAGTTTATCTTATTGCAGCGGCATTATCTGGCATGTACGATAAGTTGTATAAACCTTTTAAAGCTATTTGGGCAAGTTTTATTGGTATTGTAGTAATGATTGCCTCTTACTCGCTTTTACCAGAAAGTCAGCGCTTTTCTAGAGGTGTTATTATTATTGGTGGCTTGCTTGCAGGTGTGTTGGTTACCGCCACTAGATGGGTTTTTGTGAAACTTGGTTTTATAGAAAATCAAAGAGATGATAGTAAGATAAGACAAACATTTATTGTAGGTAGCATAGACGAGTTTAATTATGTGTCTGAAATATTTAAAAAAGCTGGCCTAGAAGAACGTATTGTGGGTAGGGTAGCGATTGGTAATGATATAGACGCAGCTATTGGCAATCTACATCAGTTGTATTTGCTAATAGTTTCTATGCAAATAGAAGAAGTAGTGTTTTGCGAAGGCACATTAACTTACTATCAAATTATACAAACCATACAAACGCTACCACACAATATAAGCTATCGCTTTATTGGTAAAAACACGAGCAGCATTGTAGGTAGCGATAGCAATGCTACAACAGGCGAAACCTTTACTGCTGAAGGCTTTTACCAAATTAACCAACCGTATCATAAACGCATGAAGCGCTTGGCAGATGTATGCACCTCTCTTGTGATTATCCTTGGTTTTCCTATTCATATGATACTATTGAGAAATGGCAGTCAGGTATTTAAAGATGCTTTTAGCGTACTGATATACAATAAAACATGGGTAGGTTATTGCAACAGCAACATCTATTTACCAAAAATAAAAACAGGTGTATTGAGTTGTTATGGCCTACGTACACAAGTAGCACATCCTTTAAAGCAACATGCTTTGCAAAAGCTAGATACACTGTATGCTAAAAACTACGACTTCTGGCAAGATGTACGCTTGCTTTTAAGAAACTACAAAAACCTAGGTGGTTAAAAAGGTAACTATGCAGCATATAATTTTATTAGAAGATGACAGCATACTATCTCACGAGATAAAGGTATTTCTTACCACTAATAATTATCAATGCGATTGTTTGTATGATGGATTATTATTGGAAAAACAGTATAAACTGGTACCTTACGATATTGCAATACTAGATATAAATGTACCCAATATCAATGGGTTTGAAGTTTGCAAAACTTTACGCCAATTAAATAATAAGCTACCTATTTTAATGCTCACAGCATTTGGTGATGTAACGGATAAGGTAACAGCATTTAATAATGGTGCAGATGACTACTTGGTAAAACCATTTCATTTTGATGAATTATTAATTAGAATTAAGTCTCTTTTACGTAGGAAAGAGATACCTCAGTTAGAAGAAAAAAAAATTCGTATAGCCGATTTAATTATTGATAACCAAGAACTAAAAGTTTATAGAAAGGAGATAGAGATAAACCTTAGCCCGAAAGAGTTTAAGCTTTTGAATATATTGGTAAATGCCAATGGCCGTGTGGTTTCGAAAGCACAAATAGCTGAAGATCTATGGGATTATCATATAGAAACCAACCAAAATACCATTGAGGTTTATATTAATTTTTTAAGAAAGAAAATTGATAAAGATGCAGACACAAAATTGATACACACAAAAATTGGTTATGGCTACTATTTAAAAGTTGTAGAATAAAGCGATTATGAATTTAAAAAATAAAATAGCATTTACGGTAGCTCTTTTTTTTACTATCATCTTTGCTATTTCGGCAACTGTAATATATGTTCTATTTTCAAACTTTAGAAAAGAAGAGTTTGAAAGCCGTTTAAAAAACAAAGCTATTACCTCAATTAAGCTTTTAATAGAAGTAGAGGAGGTAGATAATCAACTATTAAAAATTATTGATAAAAATAGTATTTCAAAATTATATAATGAGAAAACTTTAATTTTTGATAAAAACTACCAGTTGATTTACAGTAGTTTAGATGATACAAAAATTGACTGGTCTATCAGCGATTTACAATACTTAAAAGAAAATAAAACATTCTTTAAAAAAGATAACACGCAAGAAATTTATGGTGTGCTTTATAAAACTAATAATCAAGATTATTTCGCACTTATTTCTGCTTCAGATCATTATGGTGAGCGTAAGCTAGAATATTTATTATACTTATTAATAGTTACCTACATCTCTTTAACTATTATCTGTTGGATTTCTATTTTTTTTATTGTAAAAAAATCTTTGTTTCCACTATATGTTTTTTATGAAAAAATTAAAGGCATTAACGAAAATAACTTAGACACAAGGTTAGATGTTAAGACCAAAGAAGATGAAATTGACTTACTAGCCAATGAGTTTAACTTAATGCTAGGTCGTATAGACGAAGCGTATAATAAACAAAAAGAATTTACTGCTAACGCTTCTCATGAATTACGTACACCAATAGCGAGAATTGTGGCGAGAATTGAGAATAAAATACTAGCCTCACAAACCGATGCCGAAACGAAATTATTTCTGAAAAACATTCTCGTAGATACCAACCAAATAACAGATTTAACGACCTCACTTTTATTACTATCTAAATTAAACAACCAGGTGCAGTTAGATGAAGAAGTGTGTAGAATTGATGAATTAATTTTTGACACGGCCGAAAAACTAAATCATATTTATCCCGATTTTACCCTCAGCGTAAACATACAGGAAAGCGATGAAATAGATGGAGCTTTAGATATAAATGGCAATAAGAGTCTTTTAGAAATTGCCATTCATAATTTGCTTAAAAATGCCTATTTATATTCTTACAATAAGGTAGCTAATTTAACCATTTGCCATACAAACAATGGGTTATTGGTATTGTTTTACAACGATGGTGAAACACTTACTAAAGATGAACAAACTAAGCTATTTGAACCATTTATAAGGGGCAAAAACTCAAAAAATAAGCAAGGGCTAGGTTTAGGCTTACGTATCGTTCAGCGCATTTTAGTACAATATAATGCCTCTATTAGCTACAGTATTTCAGAAAAAAATCTAAATGTTTTTACAGTGATTTTCAATAAATAAGTGTCTACAAAAGCATATTAAGGCATTTTTAAGTTACACATTAAGGTGTTTTAAAGGTTGATGAATAAAACTTTGCATTATTTATCAACTCTTGCTTGTAATGAAGTACGTATTGCTTATTTTTCTTTTACCCTTATCGCTTATTGGCTATTCGCAAAAAAAATACACACTTACCGAAGCCGAACAGTTACTACAAAAAAATAGCCTGCTATTGTTAGCTGAACAATACAATATTTCTGCAGCACAAGCAGCTATAATACAAGCAAAAATTTGGGATTTGCCATATTTTTCAGTAGATGTAAATGCCTTCAATCCAGAAAATAAAAAAGCGTTTGATATAGGCGCAAACGGACAAAAAGGAATAGCTATACAACAACTAATATACTTGGGTGGCAAAAAAAAACATGAAGTTGATTTTGCTAAATCTAATGCTGATATAGCACAGTTACAGTTTGAACAATTGTTGCGCAATCTAAACTATCAATTAGCTCAAACATTTTACTCGCTTTATTACGATTCAAAGAAAATAGCATTGATTAATGCCCAACTAGAAAAGCTAGACACACTAGTATCCAACTATCAAATCCAGGCCGAAAAAGGCAATATTCCATTAAAAGAAGTAGTGCGGTTGCAGGCATTAGTTATAGGCTTAAAAAACGAAAAAAGTGAGGTATCAAAAAACATTTTAGAGGCAAAACAAACACTTGTTTTAATTACAAATACTGATGGTATAGTGCCCAATTGCAATGATGCAGCACTAATGATACAATTTACAAAATCTGTTGTTAAAGACACTATTATAGCTAATGCGGTAGCCAACAATCTTGAGTATGCAACTGCCATTAAAATTGCAGAAAGCCAAGCACTGTATTTAAAGTGGCAAAAATCATTAGCCATACCAGACCTTACCGCCGGTGCTTCATACGATCAACGTGGTGGTGCATTTCAAAACCAAGTAAACCTAACACTAGGTATACCATTGCCACTTTGGAAAAAAAATAAAGGCAACATAAAAGTTGCAGAATCGCAAGTAAAACAAGCAAACGTTACTACGCAATACAAAAAATTAGAGATAGAAACAAAAGCCCAATCTGCGTTCGAATTGTGGATACAGCAGCAAGCATTGCTTAAAAGTTTAACACCATCTGTTTCTAAAAATTTATTGCAGGTTTACCAAGGCGTGGTAAGTAATTTTCAAAGAAGAAATATTTCCATTTTAGAATTTACCGATTTTATGGAAAGCTATAACCAAACCAATCATCAAATTAACGAAATCTCTAAAAACTGCATTTTAGCAGGCATTACTATTAACCACATTACCAACAAAAATATTTTTTAATATGCGTACACTAATTGTCATCTTGTTAGCAATATTAATTTATAGCTGTAAGCCAAAAACTCAACCAGTAGAAGTAAAAGCAACATTCGTTTTAAGCGATAAAATGCTTGCAACAACTAAAACTGAAACTGTGGTTAATAAACCGCTTATAAATGAGCTAAGTTTTTATGGAAAAATTACTGCCGATAATAATAAAATGATAGAAGTTTTTCCGGTAGTAGGCGGTAGCGTTACCAAGGTATTTGTAGAACTAGGTGATTATGTAAAAAAAGGACAGCTACTTGCAACCATACGAAGTACAGAGGTGGCTGGTTTTGAAAAAGAACTAGACGACGCTAAAAATGATTTAATTGTAGCCAAAAATAACCTAAAAACAACCCAAGAGCTATATGAAGGCAAACTAGGTGTAGAGCGTGATGTAACTGAAGCTAAAAGCCAGGTAGATAAAGCATTGGCGCAATTACGCCGCATTCAAGAGACTTACAAAATATATAACATTAAAGGCGGCGCTACGTTTGAAGTTCGTTCGCCTTTAAACGGTTTTATTGTTCAAAAAAATATTAACCAAGATATGTTACTGCGAAACGATAAAAGCGATAACATATTTGATGTAGCTGAGCTTGATAATGTGTGGGCAATTGCTAATATTAACGAAAGTGATATTAACCAAGTGAGGCTAGGCATAGATGCAGCCGTAAGTACTTTAAGCTATCCTGAAAAAAAGTTCGTAGGAAGAGTAGACAAAATTTTTAATATAATAGATCCTGAAACAAAAGCAATGAAAGTGCGCATTAAACTTTCTAATAAAGACTATTTATTAAAACCAGAAATGCGTGCTACCATTCAATTGTCATATACAGAAAATGCAACCATGATTTCTATACCATCACAAGCAGTGATTTTTGACAAAAGCAAAAGCTTTGTAATGATTTTTAAAGATAGAAATAATATAGAAACAAGGCAGGTCAATGTATTTAGGCAAGTAGGCAACACCACTTTTATAAGTTTAGGATTAAAAGAAGGTGAAAAAGTAATTACAGAAAACCAGTTACTAATATATGATGCCTTGAACGACTAGGGCATTACTTATTCACAAATCACATCATTAGTTTAGCGCACGTCTTTAAACTAATACCTAACAAAATTTTAGGTAGAATCAATCTGTAACAAACATGAACAAACTCATTAAAAACATTATAGCTTTTTCTTTAAAAAACAAGCCCTTTACGTTTTTTTGGGTAGGTATTTTAATTGTTTCTGGTTTTGTGGCATTTAAAAATATGCCCATAGAAGCTTTTCCCGATGTAACAAATACACAAATAATTATTGTAACCGAATGGAACGGCAGAAGTGCTGAAGAAATAGAACGTTTTGTAACAACGCCTATAGAAATTGCAATGAATTCTGTGCAAAAAAAAACCAGCGTTCGTAGTATTACAATGTTTGGTCTATCGGTTATTAAAATAATTTTTGATGATGATGTAGAAGATTTTTTTGCAAGGCAGCAAGTAAATAACCAATTACGTAGTGTATCGCTGCCAAACGATGTTTCGCCAGATGTACAGCCACCTTATGGCCCTACAGGCGAAGTATTTAGGTATACATTAAAAAGCGATACTAGAGATTCGAGA
Source organism: Parasediminibacterium sp. HNIBRBA5674 (assembly GCF_056745525.1). Classification (NCBI taxonomy): domain Bacteria; kingdom Pseudomonadati; phylum Bacteroidota; class Chitinophagia; order Chitinophagales; family Chitinophagaceae; genus Parasediminibacterium; species Parasediminibacterium sp. HNIBRBA5674. The sequence continues at coordinate 16,627 of NZ_JBQWIE010000038.1, forward strand.
GAATTGCTGACAATACAAAACTGGGTTATCGACCGTCAATTACGTTCAGTGCCAGGCGTAGCCGATTTGGTAGCTTTTGGTGGGCAAGAAAAAACCTATGAGGTAAGTGTAGACCCTAACAGACTTGCTAAATACAACATTACACCCTTACAAGTATATGAAGCCATCAACCAAAGTAACATTAACGTAGGTGGTGATATTATTGAAAAGAACAGACAAGCTTATGTAGTGCGTGGTGTAGGACTTTTAGGCACTATACCAGATATTGAAAATATTATTGTAGATGAGGCTGGTGGTAACCCAATATTGGTAAAAAACCTGGCCGATGTAAACGAAAGTTCAATGCCTCGTGTGGGGCAAGTGGGGCTAAACCAAAATGACGATATTGTAGAAGGTATTGTAGTAATGCGTAAGGGCGAAAACCCAAAAGAAGTACTTGGAAGAATTAAAACAAAAATTGCAGAGTTAAATGAAAAAGCGTTGCCTAAAGATGTAAAAATGGAAACTTTTTACGACCGTGACAACCTTATGAACTTTACCACCACCACGGTAATGCACAATATGTTTGAGGGCATCTTGTTTGTAACGGTAATTGTGTTTTTGTTTATGGCCGATTGGCGCACAACAATTACGGTTTCAATCATTATTCCATTATCGTTATTATTTGCCTTTTTGTGTCTTAAATTAAAAGGTATGAGTGCCAATTTATTATCGCTAGGTGCGATAGATTTTGGAATTATTATAGATGGTGCTGTGGTAATGGTAGAAGGTATTTTTGTAACCCTTGATCATATTGCACATAAAAAAGGCATGGCTACTTACAACAAATTAGCTGTAGGTAGTGTGATTAAAAAAACAGGTACAGATTTAGGTAAAGCTATTTTCTTTTCTAAACTTATTATTATTACAGCGCTGTTGCCCATTTTTGCTTTTCAAAAAGTTGAGGGCAAAATGTTTTCGCCGCTAGCTTATACTTTAGGCTTTGCGCTATTAGGTGCGCTAATATTTACACTTACATTAGTTCCTGTACTTTGCCATATTTTCTTAAATAAAAACGTAAAAGAGAAAAACAATCCATTTGTAAATTTTTGGAATAAAATAGTAGTCTCAGGCTTTGCTTGGACCTTTAAACACAAGGTTAAAACGCTCACTGTTTCTGTAATCATCATCTGTGCTACTTTGTTTTCTGCTAAGTTTTTAGGCACCGAATTTTTACCCCAATTAAACGAGGGTGCTTTATGGGTAGAAGCTAAATTTCCTATGAGCCAAAGCTTAACTGAAACAGTACAAAAAACTGCTTTATTGCGAAAAGAGTTACAGCAATTTCCTGAAGTAAACGGTGTACTAAGCCAAGTGGGTAGAAGCAATGATGGTACAGATCCAAGCGGTTTTTATTATGTACAAATGCAAGTAAACCTAAAGCATAAAGATGATTGGAAGCGTAAAACATCAATGAATGATTTGGTGAGAGAAATGAACGATTCGCTATCAAAATACCAGGGTATTGGTTACAATTATTCACAGCCAATTATTGACAATGTAGCAGAAAGTGTAGCTGGAATTAATGCTTCTAATGCGGTAAAAATATATGGCGAAAGCTTAGAAAAGCTAGATGAAATTGCCAATAAAGTAATTAAGCAAATAGAAAATGTAGACGGAATAAAAGATGTAGGTATTTTAAGAAATGTGGGTCAGCCAGAGGTAAGCGTAATATTAGACAGAGAAAAAATGGCCGCATATGGCGTAAAAGTGTCTGATGCTCAAGCGGTTTTAGAAATGGCATTTGGCGGCAAAACGGCTACACAAAAGTATGAAGGCGAACGTAAGTTTGATATTCGTGTGCGTTATCTAAAAGATTACCGCAAAGATGAAGCTGACATAAGCAACTTAAAAGTGTCTACCATACAAGGCAGTAAAATTCCACTAAAGCAAATAGCCACTATTAAAAAAATTACAGGTCCTGCTTTTATTTATAGAGACAATACTAAGCGTTTTATTGGGGTTAAGTTTTCGGTACGTGATAGAGATTTAGGCAGCACTATTGCCGAAGCGCAAAAGAATGTAACAAACAATATCGAACTGCCGCAAGGTTATGGTATAGGTTGGACTGGTGAATTTGAAAACCAAGTGCGAGCTACTGCAAGGCTTGGTGAAATGGTACCAATAAGCCTAATAGGCATTTTTGTACTATTATTTATCATGTTTGGCAATATTAAAGACGCCTTATTAGTATTGGCAAATGTTCCATTTGCAATAATTGGCGGCATTTTAGCTTTACACATTACAGGTACTAATTTTGGTATTTCTGGTGGTGTTGGTTTCATTGCTTTGTTTGGTATTTGTATTCAAAATGGGGTAATTCTTATTTCTGAATTTCACAATAATATAAGAGCAAAAATGCACTTAGAAATAGCTATTAAGGAAGCTGTAAAAGTAAGAACAAGGCCTGTGGTAATGACGGCTTTAATGGCATCAATAGGTTTATTACCTGCTGCATTGAGTACTGGTATTGGTTCCGAATCGCAAAAGCCTCTTGCAATTGTAATTATTGGTGGTTTAATTACAGCCACAGTATTGACATTAATGGTATTTCCAATTATTTTCTGGATTTTTAATAGAACGAAACACGAAAAAATAGATTAAAAATAAAAATCAACTTAAAAAATATTTACTTTAGCAGATGAAATAGTTAGTCAGCGCTTGTGTAATTGCAGTAATCATAGCAAACAATGTTCCTTGTATTAAACATTATCTTTGCTGCAATTTATTTAGTTTCGTTTAAAGCATCATTATAACCCCTATTTGCTAACGATGGCAATTATCGACATTAAAGTTCCTGCAACAATATCTCGTGCACTTGGCTTGCCCGAAAGCAGTCCGAGGCGCACGCAGTTAAAAGTATTGAAGAAGTTGCTACGCAAAGCTAGATTTACAGAGTTTGGTCAGCAATACCGCTTCGATGACATTTTGCTAAGCAAGCATCCTGGCAAAAAGTTTCAAGAACTTGTACCTACCTATAACTACAATAAAATTTATAGAGACTGGTGGCACAAAACCCTAGAAGGTGTACCCGATGTATGCTGGCCTGGCAAAATAAAGTTTTACGCATTATCGTCTGGCACATCTGAAGCGGCAAGTAAATACATACCTGTAACCAACGATTTGCTACGAGGCAATAAAGTAACCATGTACAAGCAGCTATTTAGCTTACGTAATTACGAAGATATTCCTGTAAAATCTATTGGTAAAGGTTGGTTAACGCTTGGTGGAAGCACTGAATTGCAATGGGATTCTGTAGGTTTTTATGCTGGAGACTTAAGTGGCATTACGCAAAAAAAATCACCCTTTTGGTTTCAAGCATTTTACAAGCCCGGCAAAAAAATTGCACGACAAAAAGATTGGAATAAAAAAATTGCTGAAATAGTAGAAAAAGCACCACAATGGGATATTGGTTTTATTGCAGGTGTACCTGCTTGGGTGTTAATGTGTATGGAATTAATCATTAAACGCTACAATCTTAATACCATACATGACATTTGGCCAAACCTTGCTTTTTATGTGCATGGTGGTGTACATTTTGAACCTTACAAACAAAGTTTTGATAAAGTTTTGGCTAAGCCATTAACTTATATTGATACCTATTTAGCTAGTGAAGGATTTTTAGCATACCAAAATGTGCAGAATTCTTGCAGCATGAAGCTAAACATTAGCGAACACATTTTTTTTGAGTTTGTACCATTTGACGAAAAAAACTTTGATAGTGATGGCGAAATGGTAAGCGAACCAGAAACATTGATGATTCATGAAGTTGAAGAAGGTAAAGATTATGCATTGTTGATTAGTACATCTGCTGGTACTTGGCGATACTTAATTGGCGATACAGTAAAGTTTACCAATAAAGACAAATGCGAGATTATTATTACAGGTAGAACTAAGCATTACTTAAGTTTAGTAGGCGAGCATTTAAGTGTAGATAATATGAACAAAGCCATTCAGCTTGTGAGCGAAGAGCTGAATATTTCTATACCAGAATTTACTGTTATAGGTGTACCGCATGGCAACTTTTTTGCCCATCATTGGTACTTAGCTTGTAACGACAATGTAAATACAGAGCAATTACGCTTTTTAATAGATGAAAAGCTGAAAGAGCTGAATGATGATTATGCTGTAGAACGTAAAAGTGCATTAAAAGATGTTTTTGTAGATATACTTTCTGAAGATGATTTTTTAGCATTTATGCGTACAAAAGGTAAAATGGGTGGTCAACATAAATTTCCTCGTGTATTGAAGGGTAAAATGCTACAAGATTGGCAAGCCTTTTTACAAGAAACACAAAAGCCTGTTAATTAAAACAGGCTTTTTTCCAATCTCACAGGGGGTATTCAACCTTTTATATCACCAAAGCAATTACAAACACAATTAATTCCTTTACTTATGTTGTACCATTTTTTCGCTTTGTGTGAAACGCTTTTATGCCAATACAGTAATTAATCCTTTAATAATAGCCGCTAATTTAACAGCTTCAAAAACTCGGCTTTCAGAACTTCCATGTTGTAGCACAGATTGTTCATGAGAAGTGACACACATTTCACAACCATTTACAGATGATACAGCCAAACTAACCAACTCAAAAAATTCTTTACCTAAAACCGGGTTCATCATAATACTCATTTTTATACCAGCTGGTTGGTTGCTGTAAAAATCTTTTTTAATAAAATGACGAAAACGGTAAAAAATATTGTTGGTATTCATTAAGGCGGTACAAGCAATAATTTCTGAACTTTCAGCGTCGGTAGCACCTGCTTCTTTTGCTAAAGTAGTAAAAGCTTCTTTTAACAAATCGTATTTTTCATTAACGGCAATAGATAATGCTAACAACAAGCTTTCTTTTCTTGAAAGGTATTGTGCATTACTAAGCACATTACTAACGTTAATTTTCAAATCTTTAATAAATTTTGCTTCTGTGTTTAGCAATACTTGTGCATTAGCAGAAGGTGTATAATTAGGGATATTTAACTCGTTTAGCAAGTTTACAAATGTTTCGTTTTGAATAGCTACGCTCATAATTTTTATTGTTAGGGATTAAAAAAAGGACATCTAATCATTCGATAGAAAAGATGTCCTGTAAGTAATTACACCAAAATTGACTAGTTCATGTTCAATTCTTGTGTCAATGTTTTTTGATCGTTTGTCCAGTTACAAGGGCAAAGTTCGTCTGTTTGTAATGCATCTAATACTCGTAATACTTCTTGTACATTACGGCCTACGTTTAAGTCGTACACACTTACCCAACGTACAATATCTTGAGGATCGATAATGAAGGTAGCACGGTAAGCAATTTTTTCTTCTGCATCTAAAATACCTAATTCCTCAGCCAATGATTTTGAAGTATCAGCTAACATTGGAAATCTTAAATCACGTAAATCGTTGTGATCTCTTCTCCATGCAGCATGTACAAATTCGCTATCAGTAGAAGCGCCAATTAATACTGCGTCACGGTCAGAAAAATCGCTTGCTTTTTTATTAAACTCAGCAATTTCTGTAGGGCATACAAATGTGAAATCTTTTGGCCACCAAAACATAACTGTCCATTTACCGCTTGTTTCGTTGGTAAGTTCTACAAACTCTTTACCTTTTTCAATAGATACGACTGCTTTTTTCTTAAACTGTGGAAATGCGCTTCCAATAGATAATATACGATTGCTCATAATATGGGTGTTTTAAATGTTTACTTGCTTGATTCAAGTGGCATTTAGGGCAATCGCTGAAAGTGGTGCAAATGTGAGGTATTTAATCAACAGCTTTAATCGATATTATCTATAAAGCAATAGTTTCAAACTATGGCACTACCAATCAATGCTTTTGTAGCAACAAAAAAGAGCCACAAAGCGCTGTAATTTGCTTTGTGGCTCTTTTGATATTTTTGTGTCTTTGTGTTAAAATATTCTATTTACTCAAGTTCATACTTCTTTCTTTGTACAAAGTTCTAAAGTATGGGTCACGAAGGTCTTTAATAAAGCGAATCGCTTCACCAGTACTCTTCATTTCTGGGCCTAATTCTTTGTTTACACCAGGAAATTTATCGAAACTGAAAACTGGTTCTTTAATAGCATAACCATCTAACTTATTTTCCATTACAAAATCTGTTAGTTTGTAAGCATCTAACATAATTTTTGTAGCAATATTTAAGTAAGGTATGCCATAAGCTTTTGCAATAAATGGTGTGGTACGTGAAGCACGTGGGTTGGCTTCAATTACATACACTTTATCGTTTTTAATGGCAAATTGTATGTTAATTAAACCCTTGATATTTAATGCTCTAGCAATTTTCTCGCTGTAATATTCCATTGTTTCTACAATCAATGGCGTTAAATTAAATGCTGGTAATACCGCATTACTATCGCCACTATGTATACCTGCTGGCTCTATGTGTTCCATTACGCCCATCACATGAAAGTTTTCACCATCAAAAATGGCATCAACTTCTGCTTCTTGACATCTGTCTAAGAAATGGTCAATTAAAATTTTATTATCAGGTATGTGTTTTAAAATGCTGATGCAAGCTTGTTCTACTTCTTCATCGTTAATTACAATGCGCATACGCTGACCACCCAATACATAGCTTGGACGAACCAACACGGGATAACCTACTTTATTAGCTACTTCAATGGCTTCTTCTGCGGTGTAAGCAGTACCATAATCAGGGTAAGGAATGTCTAGTTCTTTCAACAAATCACTAAAACGACCCCTATCTTCAGCAATATCCATACTGTCGAAGCTAGTACCTATAATTTTTATACCACGGTTGTGAAGGCGTTTTGCCAATTTCAAAGCCGTTTGGCCACCAAGTTGCACAATAATGCCTTCAGGTTTTTCTAACTCAATTATTTCCCACAAGTGTTCCCAAAACACAGGCTCAAAATATAACTTATCGGCAATATCAAAGTCGGTAGAAACAGTTTCAGGATTACAGTTTACCATAATTGCTTCATAACCACACTCTTTAATTGCTAATAAGCCGTGCACGCAACAATAGTCAAACTCAATACCTTGGCCTATTCTATTAGGGCCACTACCTAAAACAATGATTTTTTTCTTTGAAGACGAAATAGATTCGTTGGAGTTAAGTGTACTGCTCATTTTTAAGAAATTGTGCAAATGTAACGGTACAGATTGTTTGTTGAAGTTATTTTTTGCTCATGAAGGTTTTACTTCAATAGAGATTACGCTAAAAACCTTACTCCATCGGGTTTCTAGCCATCTGTATTGCTTTTTTCAAAATTTTAGCTGCGCAAAAAGAAATATCTTTTACCCAGCCCAACCTTCTCTATCTAAACTTCTATAATGGATGGCTTCGGCTAAATGTTCGGGTTTAATATTTTCAGATGCCGCTAAATCTGCAATAGTGCGGCTTACTTTTAAAATACGATCATACGCTCTTGCACTAAGGTTAAGGCGTTCCATTGCACGTTTAAGCAATACCTCGCCCACAGGTTCTATTCTACACACTTCACGAAGTTGCTTGCTCGTCATTTGTGCATTGGCATAAATACCTTCTTGGCCATTGTAGCGCTTTGCTTGAATGTCTCTTGCACCAATTACACGTTCACGAATGTGTGACGAGTCTTCCCCCTTGCTCACCTTACTCAATTCACTAAAAGCAACAGGTGTTACTTCTACATGCAAATCTATTCTATCTAATAATGGTCCAGAAATTTTGTTCAAATATTTTTGAACTGCACCCGGCGGGCAAGTACAAGCTTTATCAGGATGATTATAAAAGCCACAAGGGCAAGGGTTCATGCTAGCAATCAACATAAAGTTTGCTGGAAAATCTAGTGCCACTTTTGCTCTAGAAATCGTCACCTTGCGTTCTTCCATTGGTTGACGCATTACCTCTAATACCGTTCTTTTAAACTCGGGCAATTCATCTAAAAACAAGACACCATTGTGTGCTAGCGATATTTCACCTGGCTGTGGCACGCCACCACCACCTACCAAAGCCGCATCTGAAACGGTATGGTGTGGGCTTCTAAATGGTCGCTTATTAATGAGTGATGCATTTTCTGGCAACTTACCTGCTACGCTGTGAATTTTGGTAGTTTCTAAAGCTTCTTGCAAACTTAATGGTGGTAAAATGGTAGGCAATCGCTTAGCTAGCATGGTTTTACCTGCACCCGGCGGCCCAATTAAAATAGCATTATGGCCACCTGCTGCGGCTATTTCTAATGCACGTTTAATATTTTCTTGACCTTTTACATCGCTAAAGTCAAAATCAAATTCGTATTGATTACTAAAAAATTCTTCTCTTGTATTTACATCAACTGGTGTAAGCGATTGTTCATCTTTAAAAAAGCCAACTACCTCACACAAATGTTCTACACCATATACTTTTAGGTTGTTTACCATGCCTGCTTCACGGGCATTTTGTTTAGGTAAAATCAAGCCCTTATAACCATCTCTTCTGGCTTGTATAGCTATTGGTAGTGCGCCTTTTATGGGCTGAATAGTACCGTCTAAACTTAGCTCGCCCATAATGACATAATCCTTCAAACGCTCAGATTCATCTAGCTGGCTGCTTGCACCTAAAATACCCATGGCTATTGGTAAATCGAACGAAGAACCACGTTTTGTAATATCTGCTGGCGCCATATTTACCACCAATTTGGTGCGTGGCATTTCGAACTTATTGGTTTTTATGGCACTTTCTATGCGCTGCAAACTTTCTTTTACAGCGTTATCTGGTAGGCCTACTATAAAATATTTTAAGTCGCCACCACCAATATTTACTTCAATCGTTATGGCAATAGCATCTACCCCATTCACTGCGCTACCAAAGGTTTTTACCAACATAATGCTCTGTTATTAAAAATGATGTTTTGCAAGAAAAGCCGTTACACAGCATCTTGCATCATCTTACATATTGCTAACTTTGGGGGCTACAAGCGGTACAATATGCAGATGAAATATTTGTTTCTTTTGGTTGTTATAATAGGATTGATTTCCTGTGCCGAAAATAAGCAACCTTCACAATCTAGCAAGATAAAAAATATAGATATAGACAACGATGCTAACTACCAAGCTGGTAGAAACTTGTACATTACTAACTGCGCCACTTGCCACAACCTACGTTACGAACTAACTGGCCCTGCATTACAAAATGTAGAACAACGCTGGAAAGGCAAAAACTTGCTGTATGCATTCATTAGAAACTCGCAAGCAGTAATTGCTAAAGATGCCTATGCTAAAGACTTGTACAGCCGCTACAACAAAGTAGAAATGACACAGTTTGCATGGCTTAAAGATGAAGAGATAGACCAACTATTACACTATATTTCTGTGGCTAGTAATAAAAAGGATTGACGAATGAAATGGCTAACTGCTATATTGATGATTGTTTTTTATTGCGCTTACTTGTAAACAAAGAGATAAAGCCATTTCAAACGATACTATTTCTGAAAAGATTCTTTAACTATTACCAATTACGTTGCTGACAAAAAAACTATTTTCAAATAATTGTGCTGCTTGTGCTAGACTTTATATTAGCGGCTGTTTTATTTTTATCCAAATAAGCTTTCTGCCAATACTATATTTTCAGGCTTACCTACATCTATAAATTGAGTACCAGAATGGTCAAAGCTTTTAATGACGTGGCTTTTAGCCAACTCTAAGTATACATCTACCATAGAAAATTTGCCTTCTTGTGTTATTAATGGCAGCAACTTACTACTAATAACATGCACACCACTAAATGCTTTTCTGTTAAAAACAGTAGCTGGTTTAGATATGCGTTGTTCACCGGTTTTATCATTCATCCAGCCACTCAATTCATCAGCTTCATTAAACAAAAAATAACGAGAAGAACTGCGATTACTAGTAGCTAAAGTAGCAAGTGGTTGTTGCGCTTTGTGGCTTTGCAACATAGCTGTTAAGTTAAGGTCAGTCAGTATATCTGCATTCATTACCACAAAATCTTCCACATCTTTAAAAAAGCTGCTAGCACGTTTTAAACCACCACCTGTTTCTAATACTTCATCCGTTTCATCGCTTACAGCTACTTGACTACCCCAACCATTGTTTTGCTGTATCGCATCAATTATTTGGTCAGCAAAGTGGTGCACATTTACAATTACATTGGTAACACCATGTTGCTGTAAGTATTCAATATTGCGCTGTAATAATGGCTTGCCATTTACCACAGCCAATGCTTTAGGATGCTTATCGGTAAAGGGTTTTAGCCTTGTACCTAGCCCTGCGGCAAAAATCATACCCCTAACCCCTGAAGGGGGATTTTGAAATCCACTATCTGTTACTATGTTTTCCATTTAGAAGGTTTAGTTTTAACGGCTACAATATTCCCCTTTAGGGGTAAGGGGCGTTATCTTACCCAATTGTCTTTATTGGTGTGCGTAAGCGTTACTGGCACTTTAAATTTATTGCGCAAATGGCGAGCCGTTTGTTCGGCTGCATATACGCTTCTATGTTGGCCACCTGTACAACCAAAATTTATCATTAAGCTACTAAAGCCACGTTTAATGTAATCTTCTACAGTAATGTCTACCAAATCCCAAACACTGTTTAAAAAGGTATTCATCTTGGTGCGTTGCTCTAAAAAATCTTGTACGGGCTTATCTTGACCACTCAATTGTTTGTATTCATCAAAGCGACCAGGATTTAAAATACCACGCATATCAAACACATAACCACCACCGTTGTCACTTTCATCTTTTGGTATGCCTTTTTTGTAGCTAAAACTATTAATAGTTATACGCAACGGTGTTTCTGCATTGGCTTGTACCGTAGTAAAACGTTCTATGATTTCGTCGCTAGCTATTAGCTTCAACATTTTATCAAACTCAGGCGTAATAATGCCCACACGCTTGTGTTCTATAAAAAATTTTAGGTTTTGCAAAGCCAATGGTATGCTAGATAAAAAGTGGGCTTTTCTTTCAAACAAACCTCTAAAACCATACGCACCTAATACTTGTAACAAGCGTATCAATACATAACCATTGTACTGACTTACAAACGTAGTTCGGTCCATTTGCTTGCCTAGCAAGGTGTCTACTTCAACCATGTAATAGTTCAGCAAACGGTCTTTCCAATCTTCACTTAGCTGCGCTTTTGCTTGCCATAATAAACTTGCAACATCGTACTGCAAAGCGCCTTTCATGCCACCTTGAAAATCTATAAAATACACATCATCTTTCTCTACCAAAATGTTGCGGCTTTGAAAGTCACGAAACATAAAATACTTATTTTCTGTTTTGGTTAAATAAGTACTTAATGCCTCAAAATCATCTAGCATGGTTTGCTTATCGTAAGGTAATTGCAGCGTATCTAGAAAGTAGTATTTAAAATATAGCAAGTCGCTTAAAATAGCTTGCTTGCCAAATTCTTTTGCCGTAAGGCAATAGTTATAATCAAGCCCATCATCGCCTTTTATTTGTATGCTGGCAAGGGCTTTCAAGCTTTTTTCAAATAAGCTATAGGCATAGCTTTCGTGGCCATGTTGTTCTAATTTATTCAGCAAACTTTCAGTACCTAAATCTTCTTGTATATAAATGGTTTGCGCATCATTTACACAAAACACCGTAGGCACAGGTAAGCCTTTGGCTTTAAAGTGCTTACTAAAATAAATGAACGTGCCATTTTCTTTTACATTCAAGTTATAGGTAGCAATAAGTGTGGCGTTATTGCTTGCGTAAATTCTAAAGTAAATTCTATCGCTACCGCTTTGTGGCAGTTTTTCTATGCGTGCAGCAGCCTCGTTTGTATACGATTGATATAGCTTACCTATAGCATCAATAATTACATCCATTTGGTTCATTTATTTTTTTGTGCAAGCGAAAGTAGCAGTATGTGTGAAAAGAAAAAGGTGAAAGGTCAAACGTAACACCTAAGGCTTTTTACATTTCACGTTTCACTTCTAACATCCTTACACCGCAAGTGCATCAAACTTGATAGTTTTAGCCCAAAGGCCACCACATTCTTTCACAAATTTTTGGTGAATGTCATCTTTGTGATACTCATCAATACCACTTGGTTCGTCAAATACCATTAGCAACGATACATGATAACCTTTAAGTGGATCATCGGCTTTGTACACCTGTGGCACACCTACATGCGAGTATTTAATTTGCTTTACAGTTACTAATTCGTGCAAGCCATTAATCAATTTTTGTTTGTCTTCTGCACTATCAGGATTTTTTAACCAATAAAACACTTGGTGCATCAATTTTTGTTTAGGTGCATCGTTGGTAATTGCATTTTTATTGCTGCCAAATGCGGTGGTTGCTAAAGTTGCAAGGCCAGCTGTGCCTAAAAATTTTCTACGGCTAAAGTTTGTCATCGTTATTTATTTTTTACGTTGTTTATCCAATCTGTAATGCCAAGATATACTTGCTTGGCTACTTGCGTTTGAAAAGTTTTTGTAACAATACTTTTTTCATCCGCAACGTTACTTAAAAACCCTATTTCTAGCAGGCAATTAGGAAAATCTGTAGGTGCATTTAATGTAAAATTGAAGTTGCCAATATTACCGTATTCATTCATTTTTATAGCCAACATGCGTTTTAAAATAGCCGTCGTTAATGGCCTAAAGCCAATGTGCTTATAGTATGTACTGCTACCACTCACATCTGGTTTTGATGATGAGTTGAGATGAAAACTTATGAGTAGGTCTGGGTTTTCTTGTTGTAGAAACAACACCCTATCGCTATTGTTAAAAGTAGTGTCTTTGGTTCTAGTTTGCACTATGTTTTTAAAGCCAAGTGTTTTAAGCTGCTTTTCAAATGCTTTGGCAAATTGCAGCGTCAAATCTTTTTCAACCGCATCGGTATTAGTACCACCAGTACCACTATTTGTGCCGCCGTGACCAGCATCAATGGCTATTTTTAGTTTTTTAATATTTACCAAATCTGGCTGGCGTTTTACTTTTATTACCAGCGCCTTTTTACTATAGCCAATTGTGTAGCCCCAATGTTGCTGATGCACCAACTCAATTGTTACTTTTACTACATCGTCTTCTATTTGGTTGTAGTAAATGTTTTTTATTGCTTTTAAGTTTTGCAATTGCGTTATCCAGTTGGTATTACTTTGTACACCATAAATGTCTACCATTATTTTACTTGGCGAAATTTCCATCCAGCTTTTGTAGGGCAAATGTTCACCTATGCTGATAGATGCAATATCGTAGCAACTGTCGGTACCTTTTACATACCAACTGTCGGTTAGGTAATAAGGTTTTAATTTGGTAACCGTGTCAGCCACTACAAACTCTTTAGCGATATAAGCTGAATGGTTTTTAGATAGTTGTACCAAAAACATAGATTGGGTAGAATCGATGATTTTTAACAGAACATTGGTATCTAAATAGCCCATTTTAGCGCCACCAAGCCTATCATCACCTAGGCCATAGCTTAATGCGGGCAATTTGCCTGTTGTTTTTGCAAGCCAAAAAGGTTTGGCTGTTTCTTGAGCGAATGATGCCGTACTTACCAACAACAACAGCGCAATTGCGTATTTTTTCATACTTGAAAGATAAATAAAATACCCTAAAAATAAGGTTGCATAAGTGATAAATGGATGTGTAAAACACTTTGCTACTGCAACAGTTTGTTAAAAACCTTACATCTTGCAGCTTTAGCGGTGTACAAAGCCTTATTTTTGATGTCTTAGAAGTGTTATTTATGAAGCAAATTGTTTTATTGTTTTCTTTTACAGTAGTCGCTTTATCGGTTTTTGCGCAGCCCAAAAAGGTGGTGGCAGATAAAATTATTGCCCAAGTAGGCGATAAGATTATCTTGAAATCTGACATTTTAAATGCGATTGCCGATTACAGACGTCAAGGTGCAGAAGCACAACTGCCGGCTAACCCTGAATGCGCTTTTTTAGAAGGCCAATTAATTCAGAAAGCATTGGTATTGCAAGCAGAAAAAGATTCGCTACCGGTAACAGAAGATGAAATTGAAGCTGGTTTGGATTTACAAATTCGTCAGTTTATTGGTATGTACGGTTCAAAAGATGCATTGGAAGAAATTGCAGGCAAAACCATTTACCAAATAAAAGAAGACTTTAGACAAAGTTTTAAAGAACGCAAATTGGCTGACCAAATGCGTGGTAAAATATTAGATGCGGTAAAAATTACACCTACTGAAGTAAAAGCTTACTTTAATAAAATACCTGCTGATAGCCTTGCTTACTACGAAAGTGAAGTAGAAATAAGCCAAGTGGTATTGCAGCCAAAAGCCACGAAAGAGGTAGAAGAGTACGTTATTAAACAACTGTACGATTTAAAGCGTCAGGCAGAAAGTGGTATTAAACCATTTGCGCAGCTAGCAAAAGCAAACTCTGACGATAAAGGTACCGAGCAACAAGGTGGTACATTATCACTTAACAGAACGGGCAAAGATTTTGATAAAGACTTTACTGCTGCTACTTTTAGATTAAAAGATGGGCAAATTTCACCGGTTATTAAATCTAAATTTGGTTACCACATTATTTATATGGTAAGCCGTAGTGGTGATGATGCCATTGTGCGTCACATACTTAAAATACCGCCAGTAACAGAAGATGAAATTAAAGCAAGCCTTGAAAAATTAGATACTATTCGCAAGCAGGTATTAGAGAAAAGATTTGATTTTGGTGAAGCGGTAAACCGTTTTAGTGAAGATGATAATAGCAAATTCACTGGTGGCCGCTTATCTGATAGAACAGGTTCTACATTTTTAAGCATCGACCAATTGCCTGATAAAGAAATGGTGGTGGCTTTAAAAGACTTAAAAGTGGGCGATATTTCTAAGCCGCAAGCTTACATTAACGAAAGAGGTACTAAAATGGTGCGTATCATTTACCTACAAAACCGTACCGAGCCACATAGAGAAAACTTGAAGCAAGATTACAACCGTATTCAAGCAAGAGCTTTAGAAGAAAAAAAACAAGGTGTACTTGAAACTTGGTTTAAAGAACATTTACCAAACTACTATATTACTATAGATAAAGAGTATGGCACTTGCAGTTCACTAGCAGATTGGTGGAAATATGCTGCAGATTTATAACTATTACACTACAAAATACATTACCCAAAGCCCTCGCAATAATTGCGAGGGCTTTGTTTTTTAAACCAATCTAAGCATTATTTTAAAAGCTAGTAGTTGCTTGTTGGATACTAGTTTGAGATTTGTGCACTACAAACTACTACAATTAACTACAGCGCTACTTACTAAACATAGCCGTTGGCTTTACACGTTTTTCACCACTTACTTTATCATAAAGCTTTCTTTAAAAGCACTAATACACAAGTTTATATTTTACATATAAATGCTCGCCCTACGTTACAAAGCGTCTTTTGTAGTAGTTGTTAATATATTAAACGCAATACTGTAGTGGCAACAACTAAACATGCTACTACAAAAAGCAAGTATATGTGTAGGTAAAGGCGCAGTGTTTTACTAAATACCACTAGCATTAACTGTAGCATCTTTGTGGTGTAATAAAACCGATATCCAAATCCTGTTTTCCAATGTTCTATGAAAAACCTATTTGTTAACACTTAAAATTCTACATTAAAAAAAGCAGTTTTTCTATCCCTTAAAAAAAACAATACCAATGGTTCTATGAAAAATCTTTAAGAATAGTTTGATGTTCACGAAATCCAATATTCCTAGAAAAACCTATTTAAGCTGTTCTAAAATCCAAATATCCAGAAAAAGCCGCTTGCCTGCCGCAACACTCGTTCAGTAAATATTGAGCTAGGTGTTGCGGTAGTGCCGTTTATACTACTACCGCCATTAATACAATTTTATGCCTAACTTTAAATTTCATTATTAGAGTTATGGCTACTTTACTAAGCGAGCCTATTAAAGGCAGCATCGGCGTTACAAAGTACTATTGCACCATTGCATGGCGTAATGGCACGCTAATTATGGATGAACCTACAACCATAGCTGGTGGCGACAAAGGTCCTGACCCCTACAGCACTTTACTGGCTTCGCTTGCAGGCTGCACCTTATCTACCCTAAGAATGTACATAGATAGAAAAGGTTGGATTATTCCTGAAATAAGTGTAGCACTAAATATGACACAAGACACAACCACTGAACTTGTTACCAATATTACAAGAGACATCACATTCTCAACAGAGATAACCGACGAACAGAAAGAACGCTTGTTGTTAATAGCTAGCAAATGCCCCGTATCTAAAATTTTAGAAAACAAGATTATTATTCACACAACCGCTTAATACTTATGAATCCACATCAAGTAACAAAAACCTATACTAATGGTGAAGTAACCATTCTTTGGCAGTCTGCTTTGTGCCAGCATTCTGGTGTATGTGTAAAAAACCTACACAGCGTGTTTAAGCCACAAACACAACCTTGGATTCAAATGGAAAATGCAACTTCAGAAAAGATAGTGGCTACAGTAGCCAAATGCCCATCTGGTGCTTTAAGCATTGTAGAAAATAAGTAACAGTTGCTCTAATTCAACCCTTAAAATACCCCCTAAGATTATGTCTCGTAAGCCATCGCTTGTATTGTGTATTGTGATGGATCTGCTTGGCGCAGCCACCTATATATTGCCATTTCTAGGCGAAAGTTTTGATATGATTTTCGCTCCCATTTCAGCTGTGGTGTATTATTTCACTTTTGGCGGAAAGCTTGGTATTATGGGCGGTACGGCTAATTTTGTAGAAGAAATTCTGCCTGGTACAGATATTATACCCACGTTTACCATTACTTGGTTAATTCTTAGATATAAAGCAAAACATCCTGTAGAATAGTTTACAGCAATCCTAAGCCTTCTTGTAAACAAGATTTCCTCAAATAGCGAATTTGGCCCTTTCTCAGCAAGTACATTTGCATATACAAATAAGCAATGAACAGGCAAACCTTTATACAATACCTAACACTCACAACTATGGCAGGCGCAACATCATCGTTACAAAGCTTGGGCAACCTTACTAGCAACTTCTCAGCAACCGATACCATGCCTGTACTGTTTCTTGGTCATGGTAGCCCAATGAATGCCATAGAAGAAAATGAGTTTGTAACAGGTTTTAGAAATATTGGCGCAAGCATTACAAAACCAAAAGCCATATTGTGTATTTCAGCGCATTGGGAAACACGAGGCACATTTGTAACAGCTATGCCTAAGCCAGAAACCATTCACGACTTTGGTGGTTTTCCTAAAGCATTGTTTGATGTACAATATCCTGCACCGGGCAGCCCAGAATTGGCAGCTACTACCAAACAATTAATTAACGCAAGTTGCTAGTTATAAAATAAGTGAGCATCGAAAAGAGTTTAAAAGTTACCACACTCATCAAAC
>NZ_JBQWIE010000039.1:0-33184 GCF_056745525.1 Parasediminibacterium sp. HNIBRBA5674
TGTAATTCCATCTTAAAGCAACGGATAAATTTAATTTTATTGTATCAAAGAGCTAATTTATCTTTCGTACACCTGTGATTAGAGCCGAACCATTTAACGTCTGACCCTAACGACCAAAAGGCAAGAGTCATTCCTAACAATGTATTAACTCTTGAAGACATTGTAAAGCGCATTTTAAAACGAGGTACTACATTAACCGAGGTAGATATAAGAGGGGTATTGCTAATAGCAATGGAAGAAATAGCCGATGCGGTGGTAGAAGGTAACAACGTAAATACGCCATTAATAAATGTAAAACCGAGTATTCAAGGTGTATTTAAAGATGCAAACGATGTGTTTGATGCCAAAAGGCACACAGTTAATGCTTCGGTATCGCTGGGAACACAATTTGCAGCGAAAATAGTAAGTGCAAGCGTTGTAAAAAATGCAAGCACTAGTGCCATAGCACCAGACATTGTTACTTTTAAAGATGTGCGTACTGCAAGCAGCACCATAGCAACAAAAGGGGGGATTGCTGTTATTACAGGTACAGAACTAAAATACGATATGACAAATACTGCCGAAGGTATTTTCTTTATTAATACTGCCACTGCTGCCGAAACTAAAGTAACGGATGTGGCACAGCATACAGCTACCAATTTAATGTTTTTAGTACCTACCACATTGGCAGCAGGTAATTATTTTGTAGAAGTACGGAAGGCTTACACAAAAAATACTACCATCCGTAGCGATAGATACGATTTTCAAATAGTTGTAAATTAATAGGCAGATAACGTAAGCCAAGTATTTATTGCAAAGCTGCAAGTAGGTAATTGTTACCTATTTGCAGCTTTTTTTTGCACCCACTTTGGCTTTTGTAAAAAGATAGGCTATCTCCGCTTTAATGTTAGGCTATCTTCTCCAAAATGTTAGGCTAACATCTCCTTAATGTTAGCCTATCTTCTTACTAATGTTAGGCTATCTTTTTCAAACAGCTTGTTTACTTGCTTGTACCATTATAAGTAACACTTTTTGTACTATACATCCTTTTATTCAAATTGCCAAATGATAATGCCGTAACAATGCAATATGTGGTTTATATAGCCACTGAAATTTATAACAATGATGCAAATTAAACATTTTTATAAATCTACTATATGATCTTTATCGATTACCACCTTCAATTATTATTAAAAAAGGCTTAAAGCTGCGCTTAATTTTACAAAAACTAAAAAAAATACGCCTTACGAAACTTTTATTTTGAAGTTTTTGTCTGAATTGTCGTATGTTAGCATTTCGTTAAATTTTTTTAAATAACCCCAAAACATGAGATTATGAGAAAAATCAGCACACTATTAATGTGCTTACTAGTAGCAGCCTCGCAGTTACTAGCGCAAAACAAAACAATTACAGGTAAGGTGCTAGACGAGAAAGGTGCACCTGTAATAAATGCCTCAGTTTTAGTAAAAGGCTCCACAAAAGGTACAACTACTGGATCTGATGGTAGTTTTACTTTATTAGCACCTGCTACTGCAAAAGCCTTAGTTATTTCTTCTGTTAATTTTACAACACAAGAGGTATCTATTAAAGGTGGTTCTGTAAGTGTTACATTACAATCTGCAACCTCTAGCTTAGATGAAGTGGTTGTAACCGGATATGGCACTAGAAAAAAAAGCGAGTTTACCGGTTCTGCTTCAACTCTATCAAATAAAGAGTTTGCAAACAGGCCAGTAACAAACGTTGTGAATGCTTTGGCTGGTTCGGCCCCTGGTTTACAAACATCTTCTAGTGGTCAGCCTGGCGATGCTTTAGCAATAAGAATTAGGGGTTATGGTTCAATTTCGGCAGGAAATGGTCCATTAGTAGTTGTGGATGGATCGCCGTATGAAGGCAATATTGCTCAAATAAATCCTCAAGATGTCGAGTCTGTAACCACATTGAAAGATGCTGCTACAACCGCACTTTATGGTTCAAGGGCATCGAATGGTGTATTGATGATTACAACAAAATCGGGTGCAGGTAAAAAGCCTACCATTAGCTTTCAGGCTACAAAAGGATTTGTTTCAAGACTGGTTTCAGAATATGATAGAGTTGATCCATCACAGTATTACGTTTTAATGTGGGAAGCCCTAAAAAATCAGCGTATATCAGCCAACGGCTCTACCGCAGCTGTTGCTGCTCAATATGCAACTGATAATATTGCCGGTGCTAGTTTCTTAAAATATAATCCATTTAATGTTGCTGGTAATCAAATAGTAGATAATACTGGTAAGTTTAATTCAAACGCGCAGCTGTTGTGGGGTGATGATTTAGATTGGTCAAAGGAAATATCTAGGGTAGGAAATAGAGACAATGTGACTATGAATTACTCAGGTGGTAACGATAAAACCGACTTTTTTGGGTCTGTAGGATATACAAATGAGGAAGGGTACACAATAGATGCATTTTTGAAAAGATATTCTGGAAGAGTAGCTGTAAATACTAGGCCAACTACATGGTTTAAAACTGGGGTTAATATTTCTTATGCATATACAAACTCAAGTAATGCACAGGATGGGAATGTTACTTCTTCAACTTCTTTTGTAAATCCATTTTTCTTTGCTAGAACTATTGGACCAATTTATCCTGTATACGCTCATAATACTACGACTGGTGCTTATTTATTAGATCCTGTGACAGGTAATAAAATTTACGATTATGCCTCTGCAATGGTTAACGGTAATAGACCTACAAGTGCTTATGGTGGGAGACATGTAGTTGCTGAGACAAAATATAATAATAATGCATTTACTGGAAGTTTGTTAAGTGGTAGAACTTATGCTGATGTTATTTTCAATAATGATTTAACATTTACTGTAAAATTTGGTGGTGATATTAACACTGGATACAATAGTCAGTATCAAAATAATTTAGTTGGTGACGGTGCTGGATCTGGTATTTTAGATAAATCTCAGTTTCTAAGAACTACTTATACTTTAAATGAGCAATTGAACTATAAGAAGAAATTTGGTAGTCACAATCTTACCGCTTTAATATCACATGAGAACTATAAGTACTATTATTTGTATTCTTCTCAACAAAAGCAAGGTCAAGGTTTCGCAGGTGTTTACGAGTTTGATAATTTTATAACACTAAATTCTATTTACTCACAAACCGATAGACGAGCTATTGAAAGTTATTTAGGTGGTCTTAATTATGATTTTGCTGGAAAATATCTTTTATCTGCTTCGGTAAGAAGAGATGGTAACTCTCGTTTTGCAGAGGATGTAAGATGGAAAACATTTTATGGTTTTGGTTTAGGTTGGGTACTGAGCAATGAAAACTTTATAAAAAACTATGGCTGGATAAATAACTTAAAGTTGAGAACTACTTACGGTAATGTTGGTAACGATAATATTGGAACTAACTATGGCTATCAAGCAGTTTATCAGCTAGGTTATACTAATGGCGGTAGTGAACCTGGTGCTTTACTTCAAAATATAGTTCCTAATCCTACTTTAACTTGGGAAGAGGCCAAAACATTTGATCTTGGTTTAGATTTCTCATTATTTAAGAATAGAGTTTACGGTTCAGTTGAATGGTATAGTAGGAATACTGATAAAATGATTTTTAACTTTCAATTTCCCCCTTCTTCAGGTGGTAATATTAATGGTGGATTTTCACAGTTTAGGAATATTGGCAGTATGTTGAACACGGGCTTGGAAATAGATTTACATGCTGATGTAATAAAGAAAAAAGACTTTACATGGAATATTGGATTCAATGCTTCTACTTTAAAAAATAATATTACAACTATGCCTGCTGATAATCCTGTAATAGTAAGTGGCACCAAGCAATATTCTGTTGGTCATTCTATATATGACTACTGGCTTAGAGAATGGATGGGTGTTGATCCTAATACTGGTGATGCATTATATAGAGCAAATAGTACAACACTTAGTGCTACAACTTATTTAAATAAAGGTGGCGATACCGTTACCACTGATATTAATAACGCCAAAAAAGTATATTCTGGTAGTGCAATACCTGATTTATATGGTGGTTTTAATACTTCTATTCGCTATAAAGCTTTCGAGATACAGATGAGGTTTAAATACCAATTAGGCGGTAAAACATATGATGGCACTTACTCACAGTTAATGAGTGCTGGCTCATACGGTGGTGCTATACATACTGATATCTTAAAAAGGTGGCAAAACCAAGGTGATATTACTAATGTGCCTAGAATGGATGGCGCCAGAACAACTAATTTAAACGCTGGTACTTCAACTAGATGGCTAACTGATGCTTCATTCTTAAGTTTTGAAAATGTTACAATCAGTTACGACTTGCCAAGATCTTTCTTAGCAAAAATCAAAGCAACTTCTTCACGCTTTTTCTTAAGTGCTGATAACATAGGTTTCTTGGTAGCTAGAAATGGAATGAATCCTAATCAAGGATTCAGTGGCGTTACAAGTAATGTGTATGTACCTGCTCGTATAATTAGTACTGGTATCAATATTAATTTCTAAATCATTTACAATGAAAAATAAATTTTTAATAGTTTCTTTTTTGGGGGCTTTAGTAGTGTTTTATACTTCTTGTAGTAAAGACTATTTAACAACAAATCCATCTGCTTCCGTTTCAACTACTGTGGTTAATTCTACAACAGATAATTTAAATGTTGCACTAAATGGCGTCCATAGGTATATGTATTATGGTTCATTTTATGGAACACAAGGTGATATTGGGCAAGCAACCAATATTATTATGAACGATTTACTAGGTGAAGACTATATTACAACAGGGTCTAATTGGTTTGGTGCTGCTTATCAGTGGACAGACCATAGAAGTGTAAATGGAACATTTAACACATTCGCTTGGCAGTTTTATTATGGTCTTATTGGTGATGTCAATGCTATTTTAGGCGCTATCGATAATGCAACAGGATCGGCAACAGATAAAGCACAAATAAAAGGTGAGTGCCTAGCATATAGAGCTTGGGCTCATTTTAATCTTGTTCAATTTTTTGCAAAAGCATATAAGACAGCTAACTTAAGTGAACCAGGGATTATTGTAAGAACGATACCTGGTGATATTTCGCCAAAAGCAAGAAATACTATTCAAGAAACCTACATACAAATAAATAAAGATTTGGATGATGCGATGACCTTATTAACTGCATCAAGATCTAATAAATCTCATTTAAACCTTGCTGTTGCACAAGGTATTAAAGCAAGAGTTTCATTAGTACAAGGTAATTGGGTTGTTGCAGCGGATATGGCTAACAAAGCACGAACAGGTTATAGCCCAATGACAACTGTACAATTTACGGGGGGGTTTAGTGATTATTCTAATCCAGAATGGATATGGGGTTCTCATCAAACTTCTGATGCAAATAGTTTCTTTTCAAGTTGGATGGCATATTGTGGTAATTTCTCATCAACACATAACAGAACTTGTCCTAAAGTAATCAATATTAATCTGTATAATCAAATATCTGCAACAGATATACGCAAAACACTCTATGACCCTACAGGAGTAGACCAAAGTTTTCCAATACCAACTTCAGGAAGTACAAGAAGAAAGTACATGCAGAGAAAGTTCTTAATAACAGGAACAACATATACACCTGCTCAATATTATACTGTTAGTGGATCTAGCATAGGTGATGTACCACTAATGCGTGCTGGCGAGATGTACTTAATTGAAGCAGAAGCGAAAGCAAGGTTGAGTGATGTTACAGCAGCTAATGTTTTATTTCAATTAGTAAGTAAGAGAGATCCTTCTTATATCCAATCTATCAACACCGGTACTGCATTAATAAATGAAATTCTACTTCAGAGAAGAATAGAGCTTTGGGGCGAAGGTTTTAGATTTACTGATCTAAAAAGGTTGAATATTGGTTTAGATAGAACAGGGGCTACTGCGTCAGATAACTCTTATTCACCTCTTACAACCACTGTGCCAGTTGATGATAAAAAGTGGCAATACCTAATTCCACAAGGTGAAATTGATGCAAATAAACCTTGTATTCAAAATGATTTATAAAAGTAAAGATTAAGTAATGAAAAGTAAATAGGCTGTCTCAAAGTACGAGACAGCCTATTTTATGTATGGTTTAAGATGATTTTGGGATTAATAATCACCTAAAGTTTCCGGTAGTTGCGCTAATGCTCTTGCTAATTGCTCATCGTTTGGTGCTATACCATGCCACTCGTGTGAGCCTTCCATAAAGTCAATACCTTTACCCATACCAGTTTTCATTAAAATACAAATTGGTTTGCCTTGGCCTACCAAGCTTTTTGCATTGTTAAAGCCTGCAATCAATTCATCCATATCATTACCATTAGCTACTTCTAAAACCGTCCAATCAAAGGCTTCAAACTTAGCTTTTAAATTACCTAAGTTCATTACTTTACTGGTTGGGCCATCAATTTGTTGACCATTGTAGTCAATAGTAGCGATTAAATTATCTACTTTTTTGTGCGCAGCAAACATAATTGCTTCCCAGTTTTGACCTTCATCTAGTTCACCATCACCATGTAATGAATAAACAATGCGGTCGTCACCATCAAATTTCTTAGCAAGTGCAGCACCTATGGCTACACTCATGCCTTGACCCAAGCTGCCGCTAGCCACACGTACACCTGGTAAATGCTCATGTGTAGTAGGATGACCTTGTAAACGAGAATTTAGTTTTCTAAAAGTGCCTAATTCTTTAACATCAAAATAACCTGCACGAGCTAAAACCGAGTAAAATACAGGAGAAATATGGCCATTAGACAGGAAGAATAAATCTTCGCCTTTTCCTTCCATTTTAAAATTCGTATCGTGCTTCATTACTTCAAAGTATAGAGCCGTTAGGTAGTCAGTGCAACCTAGTGAACCACCTGGGTGCCCACTTTGTACTGCATGTACCATTCTTACTATATCTCTTCTTACTTGAGAAGCAATGTTTTTTAGTTCTTGTGTTGTAGGCATATATGATATTGTTAAGGTGGCTAAGTTAATCTTTTTAGCCGTTTACCCAATCTTTTTACTGCTATTAATGCCTTTTTGTAAATATGAAAAGTTTTGAAATGCTACAATCTTGTAAATTTTTCAGTGCGGCCAAGTAGCGAAAAACCAATAAAACCTCTAGCATTTAAGGTTTTGCCATCATCGGTAAGCCACATTTTACAACTATAAGTTTTACCACCTTCAGGGTCGTATATCTTGCCATCAATCCATTGTGCATCGCTTGCATTGTAGCTAAAATTTGTAAATAAATCCATACCTATCAGTGGCCTGCTACGTAGTTCTTCTTTAGGATTTTTTACATCTTTTTTGGTGCCATCTTTACCCCAAATTAATTTACCAAAATACTTAGTACCTGATTTATAAATTTCTATCTGACCATCTTTTTTAGGTGTCCACCATTTACCAATAATTTGGTCTTGCGCCATTAGCTGCGTAAAAAATAAAGTAGCAAGAATGAGAACGAATAATTTTTTCATTGACTTAAGCTTTTATGAATAGTTATAAATACAAGTCTAATATTTACAAACTTCATGCAAAAAGGTTAAGCTAGTATGTTAATGTTACTCGTTTTTTGATACTAAGGGCTTAATATAAACCTTTAATTATTAACGACTTGTGGTGGTGTCTTTGGGTTGCTTTGCAGCTGAAGAATCTAGTTTTAATTGCCTCGCCAAACTATCTTTTTGCACCATTACAAGGCTGTCTTTTTGTTGTTTCTCAATAGCTTGTTGCGCTGTTTTTTCCTTGTCTACTTGCTTGGTTACAATCGATTTAATAAACGCTAAACCTGAATGTGCACTGTTTTGCGAACTAGCTACGGTAGCCAATTCTTGTATTTGTGGAAAAGGCATGGTGGCAAAAGCCTTAGCTATTAAATAGTATTGTAAGGCAGGGCTATTGGTATTTTTAAATGCAGTGGTAATGGTAGTGTTTACCTTTTGTAGCTGTTGTTCTTTCTCAAGTTTTACAACTGTTTTAATGCTATCAGTCACACCTTTCTCTAATGCAATGGTATCTAATCGTTGGCTTGTTGCTAGTAGTTGTGGATAGGCATTGCTGTAATTATTCAAAAAATCGTGTAACGCTGCACTAGCTTTAGAACCATTTACTGTGTATTGCTTAAAGTTTTGCTTATCTATATTTACAAGTACTTTAGGGTTGTCATTTATTAAAAGCACACTTGCAGTTGAGTCAAAAACTAATTCGTAGATACTTTCTTCATTACCATAAGCAGTAGACAACATAAAACTGCCATCTTTTTGTAAGCTAATAGAATCAACCACAATAGGTTTTTCAGCGCCCCAAACCAAGTATTGCAAATACACTTTTTTAGCAGTGCTATTGGTTATTTTGCCGCTTACTTCAAATAGCTTACGCTTGTTGTTACAAGCTGTAACAATGCTTATAAAACTTATAACAACTAGTAATTGTTTCATGTATTTTGCAATAAAATCACGATAAATCATTTTTATCAAATCTATCAGCGGTCAAGTTTTTCTTGTAGCAATGCAGTTACCACTTTAGGGTCAGCTTTGCCTTTACTTATCTTTTTCACTTCACCTACAAACAAGCCTATTAAACCCTTTTTACCTTTTTTGTATTCAGTTACTTTATCAGGCATTTTGCTAATAGCTTCATTTACCCATGCTTCTAAATCGTTGCTATCACTTACTTGTAGCAAGTTTAGTTCTTCGGCTATTTGTAGCGGTTGCTTGTTTTCTTTTAGTAAAAGAGGGAAAATTTTAGACGATGCAATAGAGAAATTGACCTTGCCTTCATCTATTAAAGCAATTAATGCAGCCAATGTTTGTGGCGCTAATGCTAAGCTAGCCAAGTTAGTGCCACTATCATTTAAATATTGACGAATTGGGCCAGTTATCCAGTTGACAATAGCTTTATACTGCTTTGTATGTGTTGCTGTGGCTAAAAAATAATCCGATGTGGTTTTATCATCACACAACTGTGCAGCATCGTAAGCGCTTAAGCCATAATCTGCTTGGTATGTTGTAGCTAATTGCTGTGGCAATGCTGGCAAAGCTGTTTTTATAACATCGATAAAATCACTCGTTAGATGAAACGGTGCTAAATCTGGGCAGGCAAAGTAACGATAGTCATTCGCTTCTTCTTTGTCTCGCATCGAAAAAGTGGTATCGTTATCTGCATCATAGCTTCTTGTTTGTTGAACAATGGTACCGCCATTTTCAGCAATATCAATCATTCTAGCCACTTCAAGGTCAATAGCTTTTTTAATATTACGAATGCTGTTTAGGTTTTTTACTTCCACTTTAGTACCAAGTTCTGTAGCGCCTCTTAAACGGATAGAGACGTTGGCATCGCAACGCAAACTACCTTCTTCCATATTGCCATCGCACACATCTATCCATTGCACCAAGCGACGCAATTCTGTTACGTATTGGTAAGCTTCTTCGCTACTGCGTAGGCAAGGCTCTGTTACAATTTCTATTAACGCTACACCAGCCCTATTAAGGTCTATACATGTGTTAGCATCATCAATATCGTGTATGCTTTTGCCAGCATCTTCTTCTAAGTGAATTCTGTTTAGTTCTATATCTCTTGTACCTTCAGAAGTAGTAATGGTTACATAACCGCCTTTACAAATAGGTGTGGTATGTTGCGATGTTTGGTAGCCTTTTGGTAAGTCTGGGTAAAAATAATTTTTACGGGCAAAATAGTTGTTCTGTACAATTTCACAATTACACGCTAAACCCATTTTAATAGCATATTCTACAGCTTTTCTATTGGTTTTAGGCAATGTGCCAGGATGCCCCATCGTAATGGCGCTAATATGCGTATTGGCTTCGCCACCAAAGGCAGCACTATCGCCACAAAACAATTTGCTAGCAGTATTTAGTTGGGCGTGAACCTCTAAACCAATAACTACCTCATATTTATCTGCAATACTCATCAAAAAAAATTATGGCTGCGAAAATACCGAAACATCGCTGATTTGAATGATTTTAATGAGGTGGAATGATTGCTTTAAAATGGGACAGCTAGGCGAACCGATAGCTATTGGCTTCTATTAGCGTTCGTAAATCCTGAATCCCAAACTGTAAATTAGTCTTTAATCATGGCAATCTTTAAAATCATTTTAATCTGTGGTCTATCTTTGCTACATGACAAAACCAGTTGTATATTATTGTTACGATGCCTACTGTGGCTGGTGCTACGGTTTTAGTAATGTGATTAAAAAAATAGCCGTACATTTTGAAAATGACATGCACTTTGATGTATTAAGCGGTGGTATGATATTGCCTGAAAAGCCCGTACACATAGGCGTTACAGCTGGTTATATACAAAAAGCTTATCACAATGTAGAAGACATGTCGGGGGTAAAATTTGGTGATGATTATTTGTGGCATATCAATAATCCTGATTTGAGCGATTGGTTTCCAAATAGCGAAAAACCAGCCATTGCTTTGTGTATTTTCAAAGAATTTTATCCTGATAGACAAGTAGAATTTGCTGCCGATTTGCAATATGCGCTGCACTTTGAAGGTAGAGATTTAACCGATGATGCGGCTTATTTGCACTTGCTAGAAAAATACAGTATTCAGCCAGAAAACTTCTATCAAAAACTAAGTAGCGATGAATACAAGGAAAAAGCCCATTACGAGTTTCAGCTGTGTAAGCAATTGCAAGTAACTAGCTTTCCTACGGTACTGGTACAAACAGCTGAAAGTAAATTTTATTTAGTAGCAAGAGGCTATACGAGCTACGAAAACCTAGAAGCAAGACTCAACAATTTGTTAGCCGAAATTGCTGTGAAGTAGATAAAATGATAAGCTTTGCATCGTTAGCCGACATTGTGTTGTCTATGAGGTCGTTTATGGTGTAATGCATTAATTTGTTATCATTATTCTAAAAATAATATCACTCGTCATTCTAACGCATTTCCCTTTATTTTGCAGCCTCTTAAATTAAAACAATGGAATACAGTAAGTTAATATCAATTACAGGCATGAGCGGTTTGTTTGAACTAGTAGGTAGTAAAACAGATGGCGCTATTGTACGTGGCCTAGAAGATAAGGTAACAAAATTTGTAAGCAGCCGTGTACATAATTTCTCTCATTTAGAAAGTATTGAGGTGTTTACTATTCGTGAAAATGTAAACTTAGTAGAAGTATTTGTTGCTATGGATGCAAGTACCGAAGCATTACCTTCAGAAAAAGACCCTAAAGCTGTAAAAGCATACTTTACAAAAGTGTATGCTGATATGGATTTTGAAAGAGTATATGCAAGCGATATGAAGAAAATGGTAAAATGGTACAACTTGCTTAAAGCAAATGAAGTAGCATTTAAACTAAGCACCACAGAAGAAACTGAAGCTACAGAAGAAGCGTAATAACTCTATTATTGAAAAATAAGTTCATAAAAAAGCCAGTAAGTAATTACTGGCTTTTTTATGCAATATGATTAGTGTAGACTGCGCTAATTATTTCTTCACCAATGCCTCACCTTCAAATGCAATACCAGCCCAGCCATATTGCATAAATTGCCTAATGTTTTGATGGTTCGTTTCGTTAGGTGTAGCTAATACATTTTGGTAATGTTCTGCAAATAAGAACAATGTATCTTCTGCACTAAGGTTATTTAATTTTGCAAAAGCAAATACTTTGGCACTGCCTTGATTTTGCGTAGCTTCATTATAAGCCTCGCCATTTTTAAAAGCTCTAGGCTGATGTGTATAATCTGCTTCAATAAAAGCTAGAACGTCTGAAAATGTATATTGATTTGCTTTTAATGCGGTTAAAAAAGAAGCTAATTGCTGCGTCATTACGATGATTTTTTGAGGCGCTAAACTACAGTTATTTTTTATCACACAGTTGTAATACAATTGTCTCAATATTTTATCCAACTATTCGTTTATTCTTCGTAACATATTTTGCGAAGCCAAGTAAAGCACCTGTAACCATAATATTTCTAAAAAAGTTTACCATTTCTAGTTCTTTTTCTCTGTCAATATTTTTAGCATCTTTGCCAGGTATATTAATAATATGTTGTTTTAGCATTTCTATTATTAGAGTTGATGTTTTAAATTATTTACTTTTTGTGTTGTATTTCAAGTTTTGGCACTATAAGATTACGTACTTATGGGTTAAATAATACAGGCTAGCGGTACTTCTACCGTTAAAGTACTACCGTGCCCAAGGGCAGTATCTATGGTAAGTTTGCCAGAAAATACCTCAATTCTTCTTTTAATATTGGCTAGACCTATACCAGTTTTTATCTTCTTTACATCAAAACCTACACCATTATCTGAAATGTTGAGCGACAGTGTATCGTTGCTGATATTGCCATGTACTTTTATGATGCTTGCCTCTGCATATTTTACAATATTCCTTAACTGCTCTTGTAATATGCGGTAGAGCGTTAGCTGAAACTCTTGCTTGCAAGGAAATTGTTTAAATGCTTCATCAAACTGTAAGGCGATTTGATATTTGCGCTCAATATCCATAGAATTAATAAGCCCATTAATGGCTTCTTCTAAGGTTGTATCTTCAAAAAATACAGGTGCTAATCGGTGTGATAAGTTTCTTATTTCTTGTGTTGCTTTTTGAATATAGCCTGTACCTTGCTCGTACCAAGTGAGGCTATCTTCTAATAACTGATGTTTAAGCATTTTAAAAGACATGTTGCTTGCGGTAAGAATTTGGCACACATTGTCATGCAGTTCTGCACCTATTTCGTAGCGTTCATTTTCTTGAGCTTGTATAATGGCTCTTGTAATTTTTTGTTCGTATAATTTTTTCTCACTTACATCTATTGCCATTACCAAGGTGGTTCTTTTATTGTCAATAATAAGTGGGGTGCTAAATGTTTGTATATCTACTAGCTCGCCATTTTTTTTATAGGTTTTAAACTCGCCTGTGTAGGTTTTGTTCAATTGCCTATTTTGATTGGCAACATGGGCTAATACCTGCGGGATAATAATTTCTGGTATTAAATCAAGAAGCGTCATATTTAAAAACTCATCGTTGCTATAGCCGTAGTGGTTAATGGCTGCATAGTTGGCATAAATAATTTTGTAAGAGTCGGTCTCGTACAAGCACATTGGTTGTGGGCTTAGCTGAAATAAATCGCTGTACTTTTTTTCTGATTCGGCTAGTTGAATTACGTATTTTTTTCGCTCAATAGCATACACAATGCTTTTATAAAGCACAATGCTACTCAGCTCATCTTTTAATAAATAATCTGAAATGCCTTGAGAGATAGACGCAATACTAAAATCTAAATTATTAGTGCCTGTAAGAATAATAACTGGGCAGTTACTAGCTAGTTTTAGTATTTCTGTTACCAAATCTTCACCACTTTTATCAGGCAGGGTAAGGTCTAGCAATATTACATCAAAGTAAGTAGGTCGTTCTGTGAGTGTAGCGGCCGCTTTTTTAAATGTATCTATGCATTCAATGTTAGGGCTATTGAGTTGCTCGTGCAGCAGCCAATTAACAATGGTATAATCACCAAGGTTATCTTCTATCACTAAAACATTGTAAACTTTTGTTTGCTTCATTACCAATATTGTTAGTTAGGCTTTTGTAATAGGTAGTTGAACAATTGTAAACCAAAAGGACTGTATTTCGGCTACGGCACGCATAAAGTCTTGTACTTCTATTGGCTTAGTAATGTAGCAATTTGCATAGCTTTTGTAAGACTCTACAATGTCTTTTTCAGAGGAAGAGGTAGTAAGCATAATAACTGGTAAATGCTTAATGCTGTCGTCTGTTTTAATAAACTGTAGTACTTCGTGGCCATTTTTTTTTGGTAAATTAATATCTAGCAATACAAGGTCTGGCAGTTCTGCCGTAGCAAATTGTCCTTTTCTACTTAAAAAGTCAATGGCTTGTTTACCATCTTTTACTACGTCAATCTTGTTAGCTATTTTGCCTTGTTCTAAGGCTTCAATAGTTAATAAAATATCACCTTCATTGTCTTCTACAAGTAAAATGTTAATTGGGTGCATGGTTGTGGTATTAATGGTTAAAAAACTTTTGTTTATTAGGTATCGTAAAGTAAAAATTACTGCCTTGGTTTTCTGTAGATTTAAGCCAGATTTTGCCCCCCCAAGTTTCTACAATCTTTTTTGCAATAGCAAGCCCCATACCTGTGCCAGCATAGGCATCTTTTGAGTGTAACCGTTGAAAAATGACGAATATTTTATCGAAATACTCAGCTTCTATACCTATACCATTATCAGTTATAGCAAATTGCCAATAGTCACCAGCAGCAGTTACTGTAATAGTTATTACAGGTGGTATTTGTGGGTTGCAATACTTTAATGCATTGCCAATAAGGTTTTGTAACACTTGCCTAAGCGGCACTGTAAAGCAGGTAATTGTAGGTAAATTATTGTACACAATTGTTGCTTGTTTTTCATCAATCTCTTTACGAAAAAGTATCTCAATGCTTTTAAGTAGTGCTTGAATATCTACAAGTTTTTCTGGTGTTTCTACGCGGCCAACTCTAGAAAACTCTAACAAGTCGAGAATAATTTGACGCATCCTTCTGGCACCGTCTACCGCAAATTCTATATACCTTTTACCTTTCTCATCAAATGTATCTGCGTACTTGGTATTGAGTTGTGTAAGAAAGCTTGTAACCATTCGTAGTGGTTCTTGTAAATCGTGCGAAGCAACGTATGCAAACTGCTCAAGCTCAGTATTAGATGCTGCTAGCGCTTTGGCTTTTTTTTCTAAATTGGCATTCAACTTTTCTAATTGCTTAGCAGACTGGATAAGCTCTAAATTTTTTTGCCGTAACAAAATTTCCGCCTTCTTTTTTTCGGTGATATTGCGTATAATTTTTGATGCACCTACAATATCGCCTTTTACGTTTTTAACGGGCGAAACAGTTAAGGAGACGCTTATATATTGCCCACTTTTACTTAGGCGAACGGTTTCGTAATTTGTAATGCGACGGCCATTTTTTACAAGCAGTATAATGCTTGGTTCTTCGGCAGGAAATAGTTCTTTTGGTATAATAATGCTAATGTGCTGCCCAATGGCTTCCTCGGCTGTAAAGCCAAAAATATTTTCAGCCCCTTTGTTCCAGCTATTAATAATACCATCTAGTGTTTTACTTATAATACCATCATCGCTTGTTTCAATAATAGATGCCAATAACGCCTCTTTTTCAAAAGCAACTTTTCTTTCAGTTATATCTTTGAAGTAAACTGATAAGCCATCTTTAAAAGGATAAGTTGTGATTTCATACCATAACTGTAAGCGTTCAGAAAATATTTCTATGCACCTTGTATTAGTGGTAGCCATAGCCTCTGTATAAAAATGGTATATGTCTATAAATTCTTTTCTATCGAAAAGACTCCACAAATTTTTACCAACTATTTCAGAGCGTTCAATATTCCAGATTTTCTCAAGTTGTCTATTTGAGTATAAAACAGTAAAGTCATTAGCTAGTGTTAAAAATCCATCACTTACTGTTTCAAGTAGCCTATATTCTTGTTCCTGAAATAAATTCGATATTGATATGGATTTGCAGTTTGTTGTAACTGTATGAATGATGTATATAACTACCCCTACATCGTTAATTACGGGTTGTTGATGAACGTTGTAGCTAGTTGGTGAATGACTTAGAAAGTAGTTGGTGATTGCAAGTTCTTGCGCTTTGCCAGTATCTATTGCTTGTTGTAAGCTTTGGGTTAATAGAATTTTCTCTTCATATTTTATGGGTAAATTATTTAATACCCAGTTGTTAAAGCTCGTTCCTAAGGTATTATTAGCGCTACAACCATTACTGTATGCGGTATTTATGTCTACAATAGTTAGCTCAGGGTCTTGCGCATCTATTACCAGCATCGGTACCAATGAAGTAGCAAAAGCTGTTCTTAAGTATGGGGTCTCAAGCATAACAAATCAGTTTAAAATTGATTAGTAAGTGGCTTAAGGGTTTTATTGATAGGGTAAAAAACAATCTATGTTAACAAATGTAGTTATTAAATTAAAAATGAAATAACAAATATTTTAAAAACTATCTTTTAAGAATGAATAAGTATTTGGCAAAATGATTTTGCAGGTGTAATTGAAATATTACTTGTTAAGCCGCCTAATAGTGGTGTAATGTAAAGTGATAACATTTACTTGGTGAATAAAGTAAAGCATTGTAATTAAGTTCTCCAAGCTATAAAGCCTTTAGTTCTTATAAAAGTAACTAAAAATAATACATGTCTATGCGAATTATAAATCATCATGATACTCAGAATAAAGGATAAAGTCATTTTTAAAAAAGGCGGTGAATAGTCTGCAATACCCTGTAGATTTTTAACCATTAAATCCTGCAAAAAAACGCATAGCCCAGTATTTTCTATAAATTGTGCGTTCAATTATCTCTTTTTTCATGAAGCAGTTTTTTCTAGTTGCAAGTATTTGCTTGTTAGTATTAATAGGCCATGCACAGCATTTTTACAAAGAAACCAAAGAAGCCAAACGTTGGGTAAACAAGCAGTTTAAAAAACTCAATAAAGACCAGCGCATTGCGCAGCTTATGATTGTAAGAGCGCATAGTAATCTTGGCCCAGACCATGTAAAGCAGGTAACAGAATTAATTACTAAATACAATGTAGGTGGCTTGTGCTTTTTTCAAGGTGGGCCTATTCGTCAGGCACAGTTAACCAACTATTACCAAAGCATTGCACAAACACCACTGATGATATGCATAGATGGTGAGTGGGGGCTTGGTATGCGTTTAGATAGTGTGATTAATTATCCTCGCCAATTGATGATGGGTGCTACACAAGATGCTAATTTAATTTATGAGTTTGGCAAGGCAGTAGGCGAGCAATGCAAGCGCTTAGGTATTCATGTAAACTATGCACCAGATGTAGATGTGAATAACAATCCTAACAACCCAGTCATTAACGATAGAAGTTTTGGTGAAGACAAATACAAAGTGGCTTTATATGGTGTAAAATATATGCAAGGTATGCAAGCGGTAAATGTGATGGCTTGCGCCAAGCATTTTCCTGGTCATGGTGATGTGGCGGTAGATAGCCATTACGATTTACCCATTATTAGTAAAACACGTGGTCAGCTTGATAGCCTAGAATTATATCCATTTAGAGAAATGATTAAGGCAGATGTAGGCAGCATGATGATAGCGCATTTGTTTGTACCAGCTATTGATACCATTGCCAATCAAGCTACCTCGCTATCTAACAAAAACGTAACAGGCTTATTAAAAGAAGAGCTAGGTTATAAAGGCATCACTTTTACGGATGGTCTTGGTATGAAAGGCATTACCAAATATTATCCAAGTGGCGAGGCAAGTGTACAAGCCTTAATTGCAGGTAACGATATGCTTTGTCTACCAGAAGACATTGGCGCAGCCATAGAAAAAACGAAGCAAGCCATTAAAGATGGTCGCTTAACATGGGATGACTTAAATGCACGTGTAAAAAAGATATTGTTGGCTAAGTATAATCTAGGTTTAAACAAGCCACAAGTGATAGATACAGTTGGTATTTTGGCAGATTTAAATGAGCAAACGACGCGTATAAAAACCTTACTAGCTAAGAATGCAGTAACACTATTGCAACAAACCAATACGGCTTTACTGCCATTAAAAGCAAATAAAAAAATAGCTTACATATCTATTGGCGCGGCTAAAGAACCTGTGGCTGCTACAAGATTGAAAACTGAGAATAATGCAGATGTGTATTTGTTTGGCAGCAAAGCAGAACAAGGCAAGCAGTTGATGGATGATAAAAATGCAACCATTATGATGGATAAAAGTGATAGCGCTTCTGTACAGCAACTCATCAATAAAATATATGCACTAGGCTACGATGCCATTGTAGTAGGTGTACATAACTACAGCAGACGACCAGCCAATAATTACGGCCTAAGTAATCCTGCCATTTACTTAATATCAGAATTGCAAAAGCAAAACAATGCGGTAACTATTTACTACGGTAATCCTTATGCGGTAAGATATTCATGCAACGCACTAAACATAGCAACGGCTTATGAAGATGATGATATTACACAACATGCTGTGGCTGATTGGCTACAAGGTAAGCTAGCAGCAAAAGGCAAATTACCTGTAACTGTGTGCGACAACTTTAAGTTTGGTGATGGCATTACGTACAATAACTATTTACCAAAAGCCAGCAACTACAATGTAGATGGTAAGTTTAATAAAATAGACAGTATAGCTAAA
This sequence comes from Parasediminibacterium sp. HNIBRBA5674, assembly GCF_056745525.1. NCBI lineage: Bacteria > Pseudomonadati > Bacteroidota > Chitinophagia > Chitinophagales > Chitinophagaceae > Parasediminibacterium > Parasediminibacterium sp. HNIBRBA5674. The sequence continues at coordinate 18,178 of NZ_JBQWIE010000039.1, forward strand.
GATGCAATAGCCAAAGGTGCCATGCCAGGTTGTATGGTTTTGGCTGCAAAAGATGGTAAAGTGATTTACCAAAAAGCATTTGGCACCACCACAATGGGCGGCACTACACCTGTTACAGCTAATATGGTGTACGATTTAGCATCGGTTACCAAAATTTCAGCCACCACCGTATCGGTAATGAAGTTGTATGAAGAAGGTAAACTAGACCTAGATAAAACCCTTGGTGATTACTTGCCATGGGTAAAAGGCAGCAACAAAGCACCACTAAAACTGCGTGATATATTGTTGCACCAAGCAGGTTTAAATCCCTTCATTCCTTTTTATAGAGAAGTAATTGATACCACTACAGGCGAACCAAAGTGGGCTTATTTTAGTAAAGTAAAAGATGCTAACCACCAGTTTAGAGCCGCTGAAAACTTATATGTGCGTAACGATTGGGAAGATTCGTTGTACAGCCGTATTGTAACAAGCAAGTTGACTGCGCCAAACAAATACGTGTACAGCGATAATGACTTTATTTTCTTGGGCAAAATAGTTGAAGCCATAACAGGTAAAACCTTAAATGATTACGCCAAAGCAACATTCTATCAGCCGTTAGGTATGGCTACCACCACGTTTCAGCCACGTGAAGTAATGTCGTTAAACAATATTGTGCCTACAGAATACGAAAAGGATTTTCGCCAGCAGCTTATTTGGGGTGATGTACATGATGAAGGCTCGGCTATGTTTGGTGGTATTGCAGGTCATGCTGGTTTGTTTAGCAATGCCTACGATTTACTACAGCTTTACCAAATGCTGTTAAATGGTGGTGAGTTAAATGGTGTACGTTATTTACAAAAAGCCACTATTGATAAATTTACTGACTACAACAGCGACATTAGTCGTAGAGGTTTGGGTTTTGACAAACCAGAAAAAGACAATGCTACGCGTAAAGACCCTTATCCCTCAAAGTTGGCTTCACCAGAAACCTATGGTCACACAGGTTTTACAGGTATTGTTGTATGGGTAGATCCTAAAAGTAATTTGATTTACATTTTTTTATCTAACCGTGTAAACCCAACAAGAGACAATAATAAGTTGAGTTCGCTTGCTGTAAGAGGTAAAATACAAGATGCCATTTACGAGGCGGTAAAGTAGTACGCAAACAATTGATTCATCAAAATATGAATCAATTGTTTTGTTGTTAATTGTGGTCATAAACATCACCAAATTGTTCCTCAATAAATATTATATGAAAAACAGCCCCATTTCGTAATCCTAAAAAGGGTCTGTTATCACCATTAGCCCGAAATACTAACAAATGATTAATTTCTGGGGTTACAAACCTAGGTAGTTGAGGTTTTATTTGCTTGACAGGCATTTTTTCAGTTCCAAATCCGTGTCTGTCTGCTACATTAATTTGATTCCAAGTTAAATTGCTTAGCTTTCTTAATCTTTCTATAAAATCAGAATAAAATTTAAAATCACCATTAGGTGTTGTTTGTAAATGTCGGAAACAGAAAATTGGGTAATCTAGTTCTATGTTGTTTCCAGAAGGAATCTTTATTTTATTAAGTTCAGATTTATTCTTCTTTATTTTAGCCATTTACTCAATAATTTGAGTTTTGAAATAATCTTTTAGAAGTTCATAAGAAATTTCACCTTGTGGGTTTTCACTAAAAGTTTTTTTCCATGGTAATTCCTCGTGGGTCATGTTCATTAATTTTATAGCAGAAAATTGCCCGTATTCAGCCATGACTTCTTTAAAAAGTTCATTCTCATTTGGCGTTAATTCAATTATCTTTTCATCACCATTAAGAGAAATTGAGGCAGGACCAAAACCTTTAAAATGAAAATAAGCCTCCCTAACAACAGGTCCATATTGCCAAGCTTCAATAGACTCATCAAAGAGTTTTTTATCAAATACAGCTATAAAAAAACCCTGTAAATAGTAAAGTAATTTTTGCAACTTCAAGTTCGAAATTGTTTCACCTTGGTTAGTATCAGTATTAGCAATGATTTTGTTGGCTATGTCAATAATTGGATAACTCATAACTCAAAATTTTAGCAAATTTAGCTAAAAGTATTCAACTAACAACTTTAGTAATTATTTTTCTAAACAACTTTTACCTATTACTCTTTCTAAATGGCTTGCCATCTATTTTGCAGTGAAATAATTATGAATATTCCTTAAACCGTAGGCGCACATTTTTTCCCTCGGTCTTAAAGCCGTACATTCGCACCTTCAAAAGTAGCTAGCAAGTATACCTTTTTGTCTGTAACTCTTTATAGGCTTGTGTTTTAGGTAAATTATTTAGCCCAAAAAATTAATAATGGATATAAGAAACATTGCAATTATTGCACACGTTGACCATGGTAAAACGACCTTGGTGGACAAAATTTTACACCAAACAAATGTTTTTCGTGCTAATCAGGATACTGGTGAGCTAATTATGGATAGCAACGATCTTGAAAGAGAACGTGGTATCACTATCTTCTCTAAAAATGCATCTGTTGTATATAAAGATGTAAAAATTAACGTAATCGATACACCTGGTCACAGTGACTTTGGTGGCGAGGTTGAGCGTGTATTAAAAATGGCTGATGGCGTTATTTTATTAGTAGATGCTTTTGAAGGGCCTATGCCTCAAACACGTTTTGTGTTGCAAAAAGCATTGCAATTAAACTTAAAACCAATTGTTGTAATTAATAAAGTAGATAAACCAAACTGCCGCCCTGATGAAGTGCATGATGCAGTATTTGAGTTATTCTTTAACCTAGATGCAACTGAAGAACAATTAGATTTCCCCACTTTCTACGGTAGTGGTAAAAATGGTTGGTTCAATAGCAAAAACGAACAGTGCGAAGATATTACACCATTAATGGATGGTATTTTACAATATGTACCTGCACCAAAAGTACCAGATGGTAACCTACAAATGCAGATTACTTCATTAGACTACTCTACTTTCTTAGGCCGTATTGCGGTAGGTCGTGTAGCTCGTGGTAGCATTAGCGAGGGTCAACCGTTTAGCTTAATGCGCACTGATGGCAGAATTCAAAAATCAAGAGTAAAAGAATTATACATTTTTGAAGCTTTAGGTAAACGTAAGGTAACAGAAGTGTTAGCAGGTGATATTTGCGCAGTAGTAGGTATTGAAGATTTCACCATTGGCGATACCATTGCTGATATTGAAAACCCAGAAGCATTGGCCATTATTAGTGTGGATGAACCTACCATGAGTATGACATTCAGCATTAATAACTCACCTTTCTTTGGTAAAGATGGTAAGTTCGTTACATCTCGTCACTTACGTGACCGTTTAATGAAAGAAACTGAGAAAAACTTAGCCTTGCGTATTGAAGATACTGACAGTGCTGATAGCTTCTTAGTGTACGGTCGTGGTATTTTGCACCTTGGTGTATTAGTAGAAACCATGCGTAGAGAAGGTTACGAATTAACTGTTGGTAACCCTCAAGTATTGGTAAAATATATTGACGATAAAAAACACGAACCATACGAGAACTTGGTGGTAGATGTACCAAGCGAATACAGTGGTAAAGTGATAGACCTTGTAACACAACGTAAAGGCGAAATGCTAATTATGGAAAGCAAGGGCGAAATGCAACACTTAGAATTTGAGATTCCTTCTCGTGGTTTAATTGGTTTGCGTTCGCAAATGTTGACCAATACGGCTGGTGAAGCTGTAATGGCACACCGTTTTCTTGAATACAAACCTTGGAAAGGCCCTATACCTGGCAGAAGCAATGGTGTATTAATTTCTAAAAATCAAGAGAAAACAACAGGTTACTCAATTGATAAATTACAAGATAGAGGTAAGTTCTTCGTAGATCCAGGTGAAGATGTGTACACAGGTCAAATTATTGCTGAGCACATTAAGCCAGGAGATTTGATAGTAAACGCTACCGAGCCTAAAAAACTAACCAACCACCGTGCAAGCGGTAGTGATGATGCAACACGTATTGCACCAAAAACTTTGTTGACGTTAGAAGAATGTATGGAATACATACAGCAAGATGAGTGTATAGAGGTGACACCAAAAAACATTCGTATGCGTAAGGTAATTTTAAACGAAGATGAACGTAAGAAAACATCTAAGAGCATGCAAAGTGAAGCAGTAGGCTAGTACTTCTGTTTTCTACCATATCAAAAGCCATTCAGCGAAAGTTGAGTGGCTTTTTTGTTGGGCGAATGCATACATTTTATACAAATAATACCAATATGTAGATAAAACGCAGGAAATAGGTCAAACTATTTGAAATATTTGGGCTTAATTCGGGAAATATGCCCAAGTATTTTAAATACCTAGACTAATTACAGGAAATAGGTGCAGGTGTAAGTTTGTACTAAAGCAGAGTGCTGGAAATATGTCCAGATATTGTAAAAAGGTAGCCAGAACTCTGGAAATAAGGTATGCAAGCGTGTTATTTATTGCTTCGCTCTAATAAAAGCTCATTAAAGTACCTAACCGTACAAGTGTGCGACGCCTATGCAGCACAATAGCATTACTACAGACGACCCAATAACACAAAAAAGGATGAAGCGTCGCTTCATCCTTTTTTAAATAACTATTGTGTTACACTGCTTGAAAACGTTGGGTAACAATATCCCAGTTTACAACGTTCCACCAAGCGTTAATATAATCGGGGCGCTTGTTTTGGTAACGTAAATAATATGCGTGTTCCCATACATCTAAACCCAATAGTGGCGTGCCTTTTAGGTCGCTTATATCCATCAATGGATTGTCTTGATTGGGTGTAGAACCGACTACTAATTTTTTATCGTTGGTAATAACTAGCCAAGCCCATCCACTACCAAAACGGTTTTTGCCCGCATCGGTAAACTGTGTTTTAAACGCTTCGAAAGAGCCAAAATCTTTGGTAATGGCTTCGGCTAGTTTGCCACTTGGTTTCATGGCGCTTTTGCCTGTCATGCTTTGCCAAAACAACTCGTGGTTGTAATGCCCACCACCGTTGTTGCGCATTTTAGCCGAGTATTTAGAAATGTTGGCCATTAAGCCTTCTAAGTTTACTTTGGCCACATCTACTTTTTCAGCCACCAAGGCATCGCTCAGGTTTTTAGCGTAAGTAGCTGCGTGTTTGGTGTAGTGAATTTCCATAGTGGTAGCATCTATGGCCACTTCTAAATCTTTATAGCCATAAGGCAAAGGCTGCTGTGTGTAAGGTGTAGGTGTAAAATGGCTAGCTGCACTTGCCAATGAAGGCAAAATAGTATTGGCAACTACTAGTGCTGCGCCTGCTTTGGCAGTATTGGCTAAAAAGCCTCTGCGGCTGGTATGTTTGTATTGCATAAGTAACAAATTTTAAGTGGATGACTTTTTAAAACTAAAGTTATTGATAAATGTGCGCACCTTTTTAAAGAATCGGTAATAAGCCTCTTGATTAAATAATTGTGAATCGCCCATGGCCTTGTAGGTAAGAAAAAAGCCCACAGGAATTAACACCAAGGTAGATAGCCACATACCTGTAAATACGCTGGTGACTTCTTCCTTGGCAAATTTCTCGCCAAACGTATTGAGCAAGTGAAATATCACAAAAAACACAATGGCAAATACCAACGGTGTACCTAAGCCACCCTTGCGAATAATAGAACCAAGCGGCGCACCTATTAAAAACAATACCATACAAGCTACCGATAATGTAAACTTACGCTGCCACTCAATTTGGTGAAAGCGAATGGTTTGCTGCTTGCGTACATACGAATCTGTAAGCAACCCAACATTGGTTTTTACTTGGTTTAAATCGCTCACACTTCTTTCGTACACCATAAACTTTACTGAATCTGGCAACACTGCTGAAAAAGGTTTGGTCTTTTTTATGTTAGCAGCAGGCACTTTTACCCAACCTGTATCTTTAAACTTGGTAAATGCTAGATAAGGGTCAATCTCAAACTTGGCTCTTTTAGCAAACAATGTATCGGTAATTTGTAGCGAATCGATGGCTGTATTTAACTGACGAATACTCAGCATTTTAGGATCGTAACGAAAAGTACTGTCTTCAGTTTTACTCATCTGAAAAGTGCTTAAATCTAATAGCATTTTGTACTGTTTAAAACCCATACGTACAAACTGTGTATTGGTAGTTTGCTGTGGCCCTTTTTCTTGGTATAGTGAACCATTTTTCAAAGTAAATTCAAGGTATTTTTTATCTGTCGTGGTACGCATCACGCCACTTTCTGCGGTAATAATATCATCTTGCAAGCCATATTTTCTTTTGTAGATAACCACATTGCGTATGGTACTATCGTCTTTTTCTTTTTTGCCCACTCTAATAACAAAACCTTCAATTTTATTAAAAAAAGCACCTTCTTTAATTTCAAATGAAGGCTTAGATACGATGATGTTGTACTTAGTGGCAGCTAGCTTTAACTGCGCTACAGGAATAATATTATTGGCAAATAAAAAGGCGATACCACTGATAAAAATGGTAACGATAATTAACGGCCTCATAAAGCGCAGCAAAGGAATACCTGCTGATTTTATGGCAACGATTTCGAAGGTTTCGCCAAGGTTACCAAAGGTCATAATAGACGATAATAGCAAAGCCAATGGCAAAGCCATAGGTATTAATGTAGCTGCTACATAGCCTATTAGCTTAATGATGACAAAAGCTTCTAAACCCTTGCCTACCAAGTCATCTATATACAGCCAAAAAAACTGCATAATGAGAACAAACAGAGAGATAAGAAAAGTAGCCAAGAAAGGACCGATAAAAGCCCTGATAATTAATATGTCGAGTTTTTTAATCACGTTGGTGTGTAGCTGATTTGGTTAAAAACCTATTGTAATGCGTAGGTTTGTTTTATGAATGCAACAAAAATAAAGCTTTCAGCAACCGAATTAGACTTAGTTACAAATGCTGAGGTGCTTTTAACAAAGAATACAATAATTGGCAAAATAATTACTGCATTTGGTGCATTAGCAAATGATATGCAAATAGCCATAACAGCAAGCCATTTGCCACAAACCATACAAGCTTCTACACCTAAAATAGCTCGTGGTGAAAACTATTTAGGCTTGCCTTGGGTAATGTTAGACTATCCAAGAGTGTTTGCTAAGCAAGATGTATGTGCGATAAGAACATTTTTCTGGTGGGGCAATTGCGTGAGTGTTACGCTACAATTATCTGGCATTTATCAGCAGCAATTTCAAGCACAGCTATTAGAACAGCTTTCTACAAATGACGATGAATGGCTACTTTGTTGCAACACACAAGATGCATGGCAACATCACTTTGAAGCCAATAATTATAAGGCTTTTAGCCAGTTTACTAAACAAGAATTAGCTGAATTGCCTTTTATAAAATTGGCAAAAAAAATCCCACTACAAGAGTGGGATGATGTAACTATATTTTTAAATAAAAGTTTTGAAGAAATGCTACAACTACTAGCTACCTAAGCGGTGAAACAGTTCTTTAATTTGATATTCCCAAAGTTGGCTTTGGTCTTTAATTTCACCTTTTTCAGCAAAGTCTGATATTGTCAAAATAGTTTGGTTAGAAATTTCAGTTTTTTCAATTCTAAATTCAAAATACTCATTCTTATCGTAATGTAACCATCTATAACGTACGAATTTATCAACCTCGCTATCTAAAAATTCTGCTTTATCGGGTGTCTCACCGTTCCATGTAAAACTATATACGCCTTCCCATTCATCCACCTTATCTGCAAACCATTCTTGCAAACCAGCTGGTGAACTTAAAAAGCCGTATAAAATAGTTGGTGAGCATCTCACCGGAAATTCTAAAGTAAATAATTGTCTTTTGCTCATTACAAAACGCTTTGTTCTACAACTAGTAGGGGTGCAATAATATTAAATTAAACATAGCAGCCAAATGTTTTTTTCAAATGTTCATAAGTTGGTAAAATAATTAGGCGCTTCATTATTCAAAAACCTAATTCTAAGAGATTTTTATGACGCAAACATGACAAACCCTGCTGTACAAGATTTGAAACTAACTTACCAGCAACACTTACTTTAAACCCTTTAAGCCACTATATTTGCAACGCTTTTAAAGTGAACAGTTAGGTTCACTTTTTTTATAGTGATTAATTGAAATTTAGATAACTATGTTCAACTCGTTAAGCGAAAAACTAGAAAGTGCGTTTAAGAACCTGAAAGGTGAAGCCAGAATTAATGATCTTAATATTGCCAATACGGTTAAAGATATTAGACGTGCATTGGTTGATGCCGACGTAAATTTTAAAATAGCGAAAGAATTTACCGACAAGGTAAAAGAAAAAGCAACTGGCGAAAAGGTAATTAATGCCATTAGCCCGGGCCAATTGATGGTTAAAATTGTGCAAGATGAACTTACCGAACTTATGGGCGGTAAAGAAGCAGATTTTAACATTACTGGTAACCCTGCGGTAATATTAATTGCAGGCTTACAAGGTAGTGGTAAAACCACTTTTACTGGCAAGCTAGCCAACTATCTTAAAACTAAAAAAGGCAAAAGCCCACTAGTTGTTGCAGCTGATATTTACAGACCTGCGGCTATAGATCAGTTGACAGTTTTGGCTGAGCAAATAGGTGTAGATATTTACGCAGAGCGTGACAATAAAGATGCTGTTTCTATTGTACAGAATGCCATTAAGCACGCCAAAGCCACCAACAAAAATGTGGTGATTATAGATACTGCTGGTCGCTTAGCAGTTGATGAGGTGATGATGACTGAGGTAGCAAATATTAAAGCTGCCGTAAACCCTAACGAAATTTTATTTGTAGTTGATGCCATGACTGGGCAAGATGCTGTAAACACAGCAAAAGCCTTTAATGATAGACTAGATTTTAGTGGTGTGGTATTAACCAAATTAGATGGTGATACACGTGGGGGTGCTGCCATTTCAATTAAATACACGGTAAATAAGCCCATCAAGTTTATGAGCAGTGGTGAGAAGATGGATACGCTAGACATCTTTTACCCTGAACGTATGGCACAGCGTATTTTAGGCATGGGCGATATTACCAGTTTGGTAGAAAAAGCCCAAGAGCAATACGACGAAGAACAAGCCAAAAGATTAGAAAAGAAAATACGTAAAAACCAGTTTGACTTTCAAGACTTTTTAGACCAGTTGCAGCAGATAAAAAAGATGGGTAACTTAAAAGATTTGATGGGCATGATACCTGGTGTGGGCAAAGCCATAAAAGATGTAGAAGTAAACGATGATAGCTTTAAAGGCATTGAAGCCATTATATTTAGTATGACACCAGCAGAACGTGCTAACCCTGATTTAATAGACGCAAAACGTAAAACACGTATAGCCAAAGGCAGTGGTAAAGACATGAATGAAGTGAATGCCTTTATGAAACAATTTGAACAAATGAAAAAGATGATGACGATGATGAATAAAATGCCAATGGGTGGCCGCTTACCAGGTATGGGCGGTATGCCAGGCATGAGAAAATAATACTGCAAAATGATGATAAAAAAACGCCTCGTGAAACAAGTTCACGAGGCGTTTTTATTTAGAAAATTATCTGCTAATCTCTTTTGCTTTCTAGTGTAAAACCAATGGTTGTACCTATATCTACAGTACTACGCACATGAATAGATTGGTTGTGCGCTTCAATAATATGCTTGCAAATAGCTAAGCCTAAACCTGTACCACCAACATCTCTACTTCTACCTCTATCGGTACGGTAAAACCGTTCAAAAATGCGAGATAAATGTTCTTCTGAAATACCGATGCCATCATCACTTATTTCTACTAGTACATGTTCATCATCTGTTTGGTAAAAACTGGCAGTAATGCTTCCATTTTGTTTGCCATATTTTGTGGCATTTTCTACCAAGTTATTAACTACTTGTCGTACTTTTTCTTTATCTGCAAATACGGTTATAGGCGCTTCGCACCCTTTTTTTATAACGGACTTAATATTAAACTGACTCGTTTTTATAGACAATGCTTCGTACACTTCTTTTATCAATTCTTGGATAACAAAGTTTTGCTTATACAAAGGCTGTTCGCCACTTTCTAGCTTAGAAATTTCGTCTAAGTCTTCCACCAAGTTTACCATACGTTCTACGTTCTTAGCGGCATTTTCTAAAAAGCGTTTACTAATAGTTGGATTTTCTAAAGCACCATCTAGCAAAGAATCTACATAGCCTTGAATGGCAAAAATGGGTGTTTTAAATTCGTGTGCTAAGTTTTGCAAAAACTCTTTTCGATACGCTTCATTACTTTTTAATAACGCAATTTCGGCTCTACGTTGTTCGGCCCAGCGTTCTACATCTTCACTTACTTCATCAATACTTTTTTTTGGTAAAATGTACTTATAGTAAGTTTCTTCCCGTTTGTTGGCTTTTGTTTGGTAAATGAATTTATATATGAGTTTTATTTTTCGGTAAATGAAAGACTCAAGTACAAAGCCTATTAAAAAATAGCTACCAACAAAAATGATAGCAGCACTAATAACGCCAAACAGCCAATTACTTTCTACAATAAAAAAACCAATACCAATAGGCACTGACAATAGTAAAGCTGTAAGCGCTGATAACTGCTTGGGAGATAAATTTTTGGTTGTAAACATAAGCCCCTTAACCCCTGAAGGGGAATATTTTTAATAAAAGTTGCTCTAAATATACGCTTTTAATCCCTTTAGGGGCAAGGGTTTATAACTCAAACTTATAGCCAACACCTTTTACGGTGGTAATACAATCTACATTTAGCTTTTGACGAATTTTTCTGATGTGTACATCAATGGTTCTATCGCCTACAATTACTTCGCTGCCCCATACTTGCGACAATATTTCGTTACGTAAAAAAACTCTTCCTGGTCTAGAAGCTAGTAAATACAATAGTTCAAACTCTTTCTTAGCTAATACCACTTCGCTACCATCTATAGTAACAATAAACTTTACAGGATCTATTTGAATATTGCCAACGTTCACAGTTTTGCCATCTTCTTTATTCAATCTTCTAAACAAAGCATTTACGCGGCTTACCAATACTTTAGGGCTTATTGGCTTATTTACATAATCATCAGCACCAGTTTCTAAGCCTTTAATTTGCGAGGCTTCGTCACTCATGGCAGTTAAAAAAATGATGAGCGTATCTTGAAAATCTGGTAAACTTCTTAATAACTGACAAACCTCTACACCTGTTTTACGAGGCATCATTACATCCAGAATAATTAAATCTGGCTTCAACAATTTAGCCTGTGCTACCGCTTCGCTGCCGTCTTTAGCGGTATGAATTTCATATCCCTCTTTGCTAAGGTTATAGCCAACAATTTCTAAAATATCCGGTTCATCGTCAGCAATAAGAATTCGTTTTGCTTTTGGTTCCATCTTAACATTAAGTTTACACAAAAATAACTTTAAGCAACCGCATAATAGCACTTTAAAGGCATTATGTAATTGTTAACAGTAAAACTAAGTGTTACACAAGTAAAACACCTATCTGGCAGTATTTTTGTCTTAATTATGCGTATGACTAAATTTTATCTTACTTATTTATTGCTAATAGTTGCCACTATAGCGCAAGCACAGCCAGAAATTGCTATGCCCAATGTGCCATTAAATAGGCAGTTTTTTCATGTAAAAATTGACGAGGCACAGCAAAATATTGTGCGCCTTACCAGCAATAATGATAGCATTCTAAAAGCTTCTAGCGATGAAAGTATTAACCAGCAAGTGTATCAAATACTTTACAGGCGCATCAATAACTTGCAAGCAAAAGTTGAGCTTGATAGCACCATTTCAGATAATGACAAGTTTATTTGGCTAAGAAGTATTGAAAATTTGCTCACAGATTTTACCAATTACTATAAGCAGCGGGCTATTAAAACCATTATGTTAGGCGATGTAATTCTTGCTTACGAGCAATGCATGAAGTTGCAATTAAAAGGTAAATCTATTGCACCAATTATTATAGCTAACGAGTTAGAAGTAAGCAGTATTTTAACAGGAAATCTAGCTTTTAAAAACAATATTGGCTTGCAAGCTTGCAAAGACGAACTAGTATTAAAGCAGTGTAAACGCAGCCCTAACAAAATTTTAAAAATTCTTCAAGAAAATTTACAAGTATCATTTGCAGATAGCCTGATAATTGCAGAAGCCTACAGAGACCAAGAAATGCTGTACAATTATGCTTCTGGCAAAACACCATTAGGCAATAAAATTCAAGCAGCAAATGAGCCTTTGGTAAAAACCATAGGTTTACTCGCACTAATGAATTCAGGCCGTGTTTACTTTCCATTTTTAGATGAATTGTACCGTAATAAAATTTCGCTTGACTCGCTTACAAAACTTAAAAATGATCCTGATGGTTATTATAAATTATTGGTAAAAACAGAAATTGACTATACCTACAGAATGCAACATGGCGATACACCTTTAGTAAAGAAAGTATTAACCGAAAAGCTGAAAGCAAAAGGCATAGAAAACTACATTGATACCATTAATGGCTTGCACGATGAACGCAGCGATGCTGTAAGGTTTAAACGCATTGAAAATTTGACGCCTACTGAATTGTACTACTTATGTGTATTAAGCGAGCAAGAAATTTATACAAGTAGTTATCTTGGTGTTTACAAGCGCATTTTTGAACGCATGAGTACGCCACGTGGTGATAGTTTACTACAAGCGGTGCATTACGATTATTATAGAAAATTTTTAAAAATGGCTTCTGCTTATAATACGCTTACTGACTTTTTAAAGCGGATGGATGACAACGAAGCCAATACCATGATGCGCAATTTTGTTACAGGTTTAGAAACTACTAGAACCTTAGAAGACGCTGTAGACGTTGCAGATAGTTACGCCAGTATTGTAGACCCAAAACTGCAAAAACTTATACTTGAGCAAGTTCAAAAAAACCTAGCCAATGCAACTGCAAAAGAAAATGCAAGAGGCGAAAATATTTACAATTTACTCAACACTATTTTCTTGTCTATGGATCCTGCGAATAACATAGATGTAAGCCAAAAGCTAGGTATAAATCCTGTGTTTAAAATGCCAATTGCATTGCTTAAAGACAGTACCAACCGTATTATCATTCAGCAGTTTTTTTATGGTGATAAAGATGGTAACAATGTGTTTAATGCCTTTTTAGCCAATTTTAGAAATGCCAATTGGAAAATAATTAATAAGCCAGAATGGGTAGAAGTAAAATCTGCCGCAGGCACGGCTATTACCATTTATGCTAACAAGCCGCTTGACGAATTGCAAGATTTAGATGCACTAGCACAAGCGCATTTGGGCAAATATTTAGACTCGCTACAACTTGAACCTACTGTAGTTATTCACCGTGGGCATAGTTATTTTGTAAAAAGCACCATCGACCAATTGCCTTCATCAGCCAAAGTGGTTTTACTAGGTAGTTGTGGTGGCTACCAAAGCCTAAATGAGGTATTAAAAAGAACCACACAAGCGCAAATCATCTCATCTAAACAAGTAGGTACTGGCGTTATTAACCAAGGCTTAATTAACAAAATTACCGACGAGCTACGCAATGGTAGAGACTTGAATTGGATACAATTATGGAAAACTTTTCAAACCCAATTTAAAGGCGAAATGAAAGAGCGATTTGACGATTATATACCACCACACAAAAACCTTGGTGCCATATTTATAATGGCTTACGATAAAGCCAATGATATGCAATAGCAAGCTATTGTCAAATATGCTTAACTTGTTTGCAATAAATTAGAAACTAATTATGGATGTAGAATCTTTACGAGAATACTGCTTAGATAAACCATTTGTTGAAGAAGGTTTTCCCTTTGGACCAGAAACATTAGTATTTAAAGTAGGCGGAAAGTTGTTTTTATTAATAAGCCTTGACAGCGAAGACTTTCGGTTTAATGTAAAATGTCACCCAGATAGAATAGAACAATTACGTGCAGATTACGATTGTGTACAACCTGGTTTTCATCAAAACAAAAAACATTGGAACACCATTGTTCCAGATGGTTCGGTAAGCATAAAGCAGCTTGAACAATGGATTGATGAGTCTTACGATTTAGTATTTGAAGGATTATCTAAAAAAATGAGAGACAATTTAACTAAAGAACAATAATGTTAAGAGAAGCGAGTATTTCAGATATTCCTCAAATACAAATAGTACGCAATGCTGTAAAAGAAAACACCTTATCTAACCCAGCATTAGTAACCAATGCTGACTGCGAAGAATTTATAACCAAAAAAGGCAAAGGTTGGGTCTATGAAATAGATGAAAAGATTGTTGGCTTTGCCATTGCTGACTTACAAGATAATAATATTTGGGCGCTATTTATACATCCTAGTTTTGAGAAGCAAGGTATAGGTAAGCAACTACACAACACCATGCTTGCTTGGTATTTTAGTCAAACACAAACAACTGTATGGCTTGGCACTTCACCCAACTCAAGGGCTGCCACTTTTTATAAGCTAATGGGCTGGACAGAAGTAGGCATGAATGGTACTAAAGAATTCAAATTTGAAATGACGTATCAGCAATGGCGAGAACAACAACAAACACTACACTAAGATAAGAGCTACACAAAAAACAAAGCGCCGCAGTGTGAAAATGCTGCATACTTCAGTACACCAAAAACCAAACAGCCTTTTAGGCTGTGTGAGAGATATTGATGTTACCAGCTTTTGTATTACTATTTAGCATCGTTGCGCACACTGGAGCGCTTTTCTCAATACTTAGCTTTTATCGCAGCGCAGGGGTTTCACACAAAGAAACAAAGAATACAAAGAGTGCAAAGCCCATTTTCACATTGAAAAAACCCCGTGTAATGATGCAGCGCGTTTTTTCGTCTTAAAAAAATGCGCTGCATAGCTGCAAAGCCAAAATACACTATGAAAAAACGCTTTGCACACGTGCAAAGCCCATTTTCACACTGAAAAAACACGTTGTACACGTACAAAGCACAAATACACTATGCAACGCACTATTATTTACTACATTCTTCTAAATAATTAACTCAAGTTGCTAGTTAATTTTCTTTAGCTGTAAAGCAAACAGGAATAATGCTATTTTCAGGGGGAAGCC